>DAOUMR010000001.1:0-2500 GCA_034409905.1 Dehalococcoidales bacterium
CCTTGGACTCGTTTAGTATCCTCGTCAGCGGGTAGAACTTGGTGGTGCCGTCGCCGCCCATAACCTGTATCGCCTCCACCCCCACCTCCACCGCCACGTCGGTACCAAAGACCTTGGCTATAGAGCAGTCAACAGCGGCGTCCTGCCCGCTATCGAGACGCTGGGTGGCGTAGTAGGTGGCTAATCGGGCTAATTTTAGTTTAGACAGCATGTCGGCCACCTTGAACTGGTTGGTGGGGATTTCGATGGTGGGCTTGCCGAACTGGATGCGCCTCTGCCCGTAGGAGATGATAGCCCGCAGCGCCTCCCTCATCGAGCCGAGCACCTGCGCCGAGACCAGCGCCCGCTCGTAGTTAAGGGCCAGGACCATCACCCGCCACCCCTCCCCTTCCTCACCGATGCGGTTGGCTATCGGCACGGGCACATCGATAAGGCTCAAATAGCCGTTGGGCACGTTGTCGAAGCCCATTACCTCGTTAATCTTCTCGATAGTAAAGCCGGGCATCCCCTTCTCCACGATGAAACCGGTGAGGTGGCGGTGGCGGCGCACGGCTTCGGGGTCGCCGCTGGTGCGGGCGTATAGCATATACCTATCCGCCGCGCCGGTGCCGGTGGCGAAGCGCTTCTTGCCGTTGATGATGTATTTATCGCCCTGGCGTCTGGCCGAGGTCTCGATGCTGGCGACGTCGGTGCCCACGCCGGGCTCGGTCATCGCCACCGCCCCCAGCTCGCCTCTTGCCATTCTGGGTAAAAACCTCTTTTTCTGCTCCTCGGTGCCGAAGTCAATCACCTGGTGCCAGCCCCCCAGCATGGAAGCGCCGAATATCCAGCCCGCTCCGGGCAGGCGGCTGATTTCCTCGATGACGATACAGGCACCGGTGGCACCCAGCCCCATCCCCCCATATTCTTTGGGGACACCAGCGCTGAAATAGCCCTCCGTGGCGATGCTCTCCATGATGTCCCGGGGGAACTCCCGCTCCCAAAATGCTTCCTCGGCGCGGGGCATAATCTTATCGACGAACTTGCCCACCTCGCCCGCCAGCGATTTGTGCCCCTCGCTCCACCAGGTGAAAGCTTCCATGCCGACCCCCTAGAATATGATAAACTAAGACGACCTGATTATAATGGTATCTCTAAACCTTTGACAAGACCTGGCTAAAGTATTACCTTAGTCGGTAACAATGTTAAATCGGGGGTGAAGGCATTGGAGACGATGGCAGAGCTGGCGCAGATTGCCCGCACGCGACCGGAGAAACTGAAGGAGAGAAAGGCGAAAGGTATCAAGGTGGTCGGCTACGTCGGCCGCTTCGTCCCCGAGGAGCTTATCTACGCCTCAGGGGCTATACCCTACCTGCTCTGTCGAGGAGGACAGCCCGAGCCGCCCGACGCCGTTATCCCCTACATGCTGAGGTTTATGAGCCCCTATGGGCGCTCACAAATCGGCTATCACCTTTTGGGCATTGACCCGGTGGTGCCCCTGCTCGATTTGATTGTCGCCCAGTGCAGCGACTGCCATGAGTCGAGGCTGGCTGACCTTTTCGAGTACTTTAAGCTGCCCACGATGCGGCTGGGCGTGCCCCAGGACTGGGAGAAATCGCTCTCCCGCGATTATTATTATAAAGAGCTGGCACGCCTCAAAGAGAAGCTGGAAAGCCTCACCGGCAACCAGATAACCAAGGCAAAGCTCAAGGCTTCGACCGACGCCCTCAATAGCATAAGGGATATTCTGAGTAAGATTAACATACTAAGGAAAAAGCAGCCCCCGCCCCTCGGCGGCGACGACTTTATCCGCTTGAATCACTATTCCTTCTACGGCGACCCGGAGGAGACCTTGCCCAAACTCGATAAGCTTTACCAAGAACTGCAAAAAGGCAAAAGCCCCTTTTCTAAAGATGCCCCCCGCCTGCTCATGGCCGGGCATGTCGTCGGCGTCGGCGACTATGTTGTCCCCAGGCTCATTGAGGATTCGGGCGGGGTGGTCGTCGCCGAGTTCTTAGACGAAGGTATGCGGCAGGCTGACTGGAAGGTAAAGGCCAACGGCGACCTGATGGCTGACCTGGGCAAAAGCTACTACCTGGAAAGGACGCCCCCCTCCCTCTTCCAGCCCGCCTGGGAGAAAAGGATAGCTGTTATCAAAAAGCTGATAAAGGACTTCAGCATCGAGGGCGTAATCTGGTACCAGCTCTCCTTTGAGGAGGTCTACGACCTGGAGTGTTCTGTTATCTCCAAGGCGATGGACGAGATTAACATTCCCCTGCTCAAACTGGAGTCCTCCTACGAATACTCTCGTGAGGCGGTGGGCCCCCTGACGACGCGAATCGAAAGCTTCATCGAGACCGTCCGGCAGAGGAGGAGCTAGGATGAAGAACGTTTACGAAGATTTTTTGAGACTGACCGGATTCGAGGAAGCCGAGATACCCAAATACCTGCCCGAGTGGAAAAAGGCGTCGGCCAAGCTGGGCTTAACCGAAGAGGACGTCAGGTTCGCCACCGAGAAGCA
>DAOUMR010000002.1:0-2786 GCA_034409905.1 Dehalococcoidales bacterium
TGAGGACGCCGCCGAGAAGTCAAAAGAGACGGCTTATAATAAGGTAGTCAGGAAGCTGGACACCAAAGGCATCAAGGACAAGCTGCTCGAAAGCTTCGATGACGAGGGGTTCTGGACTAAGACTGCGGCTAAGTGCATAAGCTGTGGCATCTGCACCCTGCTCTGCCCCACCTGCTACTGCTTCGACATTAACGACGAGACGGAAAAGGGCGAAGGGACGAGGTTCCGCAGCTGGGATAGCTGCGGCTTCCCCCTATATACAAAAATGCCCATGGAGAACCCCAGGAGTGAAAAATGGCGGCGAGTCAGGCAGAAGGTCTGCCACAAATACGAGTTTTACCCCCTGGCCTTTAATGTTATCGCCTGCACGGGTTGCGGGCGCTGCATCCGCCTCTGCCCGGTGAACTGGGACATAACCCAGGTCATCGAAAGCGTTCCCGAAAGGGTTAAAGGAGCCAAATGACGGTCAGCGATATAGATAAGCGCCCAAAGTTCTTTGCCCAGGACAATGTCTATGTGCCTCACATCGTGGTCATCGAAAAGATAATCGAAGAAACGCCGGGCGTGAGGACCTTTCACTTCAACTTCAAGGACAAGAAGCTAGCCAAGGAATTCCGTTTCGAGTCGGGGCAGTTCGGCCAGTATTCCGTATTTGGCCTCGGCGAAGCCACTTTTTGCATTTCCTCCAGCCCCACCCGACCCGACCACCTGGAGTTCGCCGTCCAGAGGGTGGGACGGGTGACCAACGCCCTGCACCGCCTGGGCGTCGGCGCTGAGATCGGCTTCCGTGGCCCCTACGGCAACAGCTTCCCCCTAAATGAGCTAAATGGCAAGAATCTTGTCTTTATCGGCGGTGGCATCGGCCTGGCGCCGTTGCGCTCTTTAATCTGGAACGTTATCGACAACCGCGATAAATACAAGAAGATAGATATTATCTACGGCGCCCGCACTCCCGCCGACCTCTGCTTCCGCTATGACCTTGAGGCGTGGGACAAGGACAAGACGATAAACATGGTCACCACCATCGACCGCGAAGCCGAGGGCTGGACGGGCAAGGTGGGGCTGGTGCCCAATGTCCTGACCGAGGTGGCGCCTTCAGCCAAGGATGCGGTGGCTATCGTCTGCGGGCCGCCGATTATGATACGCTTCACCTTCCCCGCGCTGGAAAAGCTGGGCTTTACGCCGGCGCAGATGCTCACCACGCTGGAGAAGAGGATGAAGTGCGGCATCGGCAAGTGCGGGCGGTGCAATATCGGTGATGTCTATGTCTGCCGCGACGGGCCTGTCTTCAGCTACGAGCAGATAAAGAATTTTGTGTCGAGCGAGTATTAAGCCTAAAAAGCCAAGAAATCAAACGATGCGCAGCCCGCATTCCCTCTCGATGACGGCAATAACGGCGTCGATATGCTCCTGTTCCATGACATTTTCTCTACCATCACAGTTTCCTACGACATAATTAATAATTGCGGGATCTACATCGTATGCCGAGCAATAGACTCTACCTACCCCTTGAAGTAGACAAAGGTCAGCTGAACCAGCAGCAATCCCCACAGTTTGCTTTAATGCTAGGCCCACAACAGCCTCAGCGCTCTGCTCCGTTTCTTGCTCATCCGTCTCCCATTTATCCATCCTAAGCTTATGATATTCACGTACTGCCGCTTTGAGACCCGATAGTTTGTCGACATCTCTCGGTGTGATGTCAATAGCCGAAATGAAGGAGGCTACATTCAAAGAACTAAGAAGTCGAGCCTTAGTGAGAATCCTTACCACATCTTGCGTAAGGTTTCCTATCGGAAGTTGATGCGGTAGAGGATTGATGGTAATCATATACGTCTTGGGTTCAAATTCGTTGTTCGGTAATGCTGCAATCAGTACCCCACGCGCCTTCTCAATCACCCTCCGTTGTTCCCCGCTCACCAATGGAATCGTCCTTCTACTAACCGGGAAATAAAGTGCCGTTCCGTTTTCAATGACGAAGGGCAAATCAAGAGGACCTTCTACCATGCCCAGCGTCTGGGCTAACATTCTTGCGTATCCCTGAGAGCGACCGGTAACAATCAAGAGCGGGGGGTAATCTTCACCGTCCGCTGTCTGTACGAACTCACAATAGGCTCGAAGGCGCTGAAACTTTCGCAGGTCTAACTCCTCCCCAAGTGGCGGAGTAATGCAATGAGCACAGGCCGCTATTAGTATCGGGAGATTTGCTTTGGGAGAAACAACCTTTACCCTTCCGCGGAAAGCATGCTCGACAATCCTCTTTCTCCACCCTTCACTAAAGAACCTTCTCAGGGACATAAGTAACCGAATCGGCGCATATCCCGCCAGGGCAAAACCTGCCACCTCCAGAGCCAAGGAGGTTGTCGGTGAGGTTTCTTCTATTCCAGTGTGAGCGAGAAAGATGAGAGCCAGCCCACCGATAAAGAAGAGGAGGTTCTGTAAGATAGGTTCGCCCTTTTCCTTCATTCCACCTCCAGTCCCCTAACAACCAGCAAGCAAATATCTACACTTTTGCCAATCGTTCAATCCTATAGCACTTTTGGGGCTTTTTGTCAATACCCCGAAAACAAAAAAGGCGCTAGCGGCAAAGCTAGCGCCTCTGAGTTATTAGATTTAAGGAAGCTCTAGACCAGTGCCCCCTCCATCTCAGCCACGATTTGCTCGTTGGTGAAGTGCTCCAGGCTCACGGCATCACTGAAGCAAGCGGCAACACAGGCGCCGCAGGCTTTGCACAGCGCCTTATTGACCCGGCAGACCTTCTTCTCCGCGTCGAACTCGATGGCATGATA
>DAOUMR010000003.1:0-10477 GCA_034409905.1 Dehalococcoidales bacterium
CGCGCCTTCCTGGGCCCCGACGTTAATGTTACAGCGGAATTCTGTGGCATACCTGAAGACCTTAGCTATCCACGCTACGAGGGCACACCTGAGGAAAACACGCGGATGGTTCGGGCGGCGGCCAAAATCTACGGGGCCTCATCGGTAGGAGTGGTTGAGCTTGATGAAAAAACGCGCAAACTCTTCTACTCCTTTGATGGCTGGGATGGCCGGAGATGGGAGTTTGAAGACGTGGATAAGGCCTATGAGACGAAAAAGAAGAAGGTGATACCCTACAAGGCACAATGGGTTATTGTCTATACCGTCCGAATGTCCCAGCCAACCATGGCCCTAGCACCGAGCGTATTAGAAGAAGCTGCCACCTCCATGGGCTATTCCGAGGGTACTTCGGTACAGATCCGCCTCCAGCAGTTCATCAACAGGCTGGGCTACCAGTGTCTGGCCGATGGCAACATGGGCAGTTCGGGCAACAGCCCCGGCTTCGGTGTACTGGCCGGGCTGGGCGAACTGAGTCGCCTGAACCGGCTGATTTCCCCAAGATGGGGGCCTATGGTGCGGGTATTCAAGGTAATCACCGACTTACCCCTCGCCCCCACCAAGCCGATAGACGCCGGCATTTTCCGCTTCTGCCGCGACTGCAAAAAGTGCGCCGAGTTCTGTCCCACCAATGCCCTCAGCATGGAAACAGAGCCCTCCTGGGAGGTACAGGGGCCCTGGAACAACCCTGGCGTCAAGGCATACTACGAAAAAGCGCCCAACTGTTTTTCGGGATGGATGAGTCTGGGCGGGCATGATTGCGGCATCTGCCTAGCCAGCTGCCCCTTCTCCAAGCAGGACAAGTCGTTCATACACATACACGATTTCGTCAGGCAGGTTATAGCCACCACGCCGGTCTTCAACGGCATGTTCCGAAAGCTGGATACCGACCGCGGTTTCGGCAGAGACCCCGAATCCTGGTGGCAACTAGAGCTGCCCCCGCACGGCTATAAAAACACGCAGGGGATGTAGTGCCAGTCTCGGCTAATTGAACGAAAACAGGTTTTTGGCTATAATGGCTATACTCAAACGTGGTGAGTGTAGCCCAGAGGCCTAAGGCGCCAGGTTGTGGCCCTGGAGATCGAGGGTTCAAATCCCTCCACTCACCCCACCATATCCCTGTCCACCCCACGCCGGTGGTTGGCAAAAACCCAGGCGCGGGTCCTCTTGATAAAGTCTCTGACCTCTTCATCGGTGCGGAAATCATCTTCACCGAAGTAGTCACGATGAACCATCTTGTCCACCGGCCTCATCAGCTTGGGCCTCGATTTATAAGCTGGATAGCCCAGCGCCATCATATCGTAGATTTCCATCTCGGTGGGTATATGCAAAAGGTTCTTTAACAGGCAGTGGTTATAAGGCGCCGCCACCACAGATACCCACTGGCTGGCCAGCCCCAGCGTCGTCGCCGCCAGATGCATATACAAAAAGGCGTTGGCCATAGTGGAGGTGTAAATCGACTGCCTCATACAGGGGTCGCACCTTACCACCATGGGCAACCCCACCTGAGTCCTGGTATCGCCAAAGAGCAAGATAATAACCGGGGCGCTCTGGAATTCCATTTCCGGGTCAAGCCAGGGCTGCCGCTTCTGCCTCATCCATGGCTCACACATATCTTCCATTTTAGAGAATCCCGAGGCTCCGGCCGGGCGCGGCGGCCGGATAATCTGCATAACGTCGTCTTTCAACTTCTTATCCTTGATAACGACAAACTCCCACGGCTGCGAGTTAAAGCCCGATGGGGCCCAGCGGGCCGCCTCAATGATTTTGTCCACATAGTCATCGGGTATGGGGTCGGGTTTAAAGCGGCGGATGCTCCGCCTTTTTTTAGCCAGTTCCAGAAAGCTGTCGTAATCCATAGTGACCCCCTTATAAGTAAATGATTATGGTAAAAACTATAGGCACAACCCACCCCGCTATTCCGGAGGGGCGCCAACGATAAACAATAATGCCGTGATAACCAGGGCTATCACCAGGCCCCGTATGTTCTCTTTGGTCAGTACCTTGCCCCACCAGAAATTAGCCACAACAATACCCTCTAGTATCAATAGCTAAGGTCATCGGGCGGGAATACCACCCGTCCAGATACTTTTATACCATACAGTAAACCCTGTCAATACCCTCCGGGGCGTTTCTGTGGCACTATAGGGGAAACAGCTACCCAGTATTGCTTAGCCAGTCTTCTTTAGGTATAATCCCTAACATAATGAGCCGAGCCAGAGGCATAGAAATAGACAACCAGGTGATTTTGATAGCCGTAGTTGTGGCTACTCTGCTCTTGTTCCCTCTGGTCGCCTTCACCAGCGGCGGCGCAAGGATTGCCTTCGGCCTTCTCTTTGCCTTTTTCTTTCCCGGCTACGCGCTGGTTTCCGCCCTTTTCCCCAAACGGGATAAACTGGGCGGCATCGAGCGGCTGGCCCTGAGCTTTGGCCTGAGCATCGCCGTTGTCCCCCTTATCGGGCTTATCCTCAACTTTACCCCCTGGGGCATAAAGCTTTATCCCATAGTTATCTCGGTTACCATTTTCATCCTGGCTGCCTCGGTTGTCGGCTGGTATCGGCAGCGTAAACTAGAGCCTGACCAGCGTTTTAAGGTGGTGCTAAAGGGTCCGAGTTAACGTAGATGAGAAATATGCAGCGACTTACGCTTGATTTACGGAGGTTGTGAGTTGGCCGGTCTGTTCGGCACCAGCGGTATCAGGGGCAGGCTCGATGAAGGGGTCTCGCCCGAATCCTGCCTGGAAATAGGCAAAGCCATCGGCAGCACGCTGCCTCCCGGTTCGAGAGTCTGCCTGGCCACCGACACCAGGCTCACCAGAGACGCCCTGAGCAGCGCCCTGACCTCGGGCTTGCTCTCGGCGGGGATTGACGTCACCGAATTCGGTATTCTGCCCACGCCAGCGCTAGCCCTGCTCACCAGAGAGCTCGGCTTTGATGCCGGCATCATGGTTACCGCCTCCCACAATCCGCCGCCCTACAACGGGATTAAACTGTTCAACCGGGACTCGCTGGGATTCAGCGCCAGACAGGAAGAAGAACTAGAAAACATGTATCGGCGTAAGGAGTTCCGGGCAGCGGGCTGGCAGGAATACGGCAAATTGACCCGGGAGGAAAAGGCGGTTGAGAAATACCTTTTGGCTTTGAAAAAGAAGATGACATGGAAGGTTGAACCCCGCCTGAAGCTCGTCATTGACCCCGGAAACGGCGCCAGCTGCGAGCTGGCGCCGAAGTTCTTCCAGGAGCTGGGGTTTGAGGTTTTCGCGGTAAATAACGAACCCGACGGCCTATTCCCGGGGAGAGGCGCCGAACCCACCGCCGAGACGCTCAAGGCAACAATCAAGTCCCTGGACAACTACCGCGCCGACCTGGCTATCTGCTTTGACGGCGACGCCGACAGGGTCGTCTTCTGCGACCGAGAGGGTTTCCTGGGCTACAATGAGATGGTTGCCTTTATATCCCGGCTGGCGGTTAAGCAAAGCGGCCAGGCTAAGGTGGTCACCACCGTGGAAACGGGCCGGCTGTTGGAGGCGGCTGTTGCCGACCTCGGGGCAGAGGTATACCGAACCAAGGTCGGCGATGTGCCCATGGCCTACGCCACTCGAGAGCTCGACGCGGCTATAGGCGTGGAACCGGTGGGCGTTTATATTCTGCCTCAGGCAGGCTATTACCCCGAAAGCTTCCTGGCCGCCCTTTTCCTCTTAAGCCAGTTAAATGATGTCCGGGAAATAAGGGAGTTCTTCAGTCAACTGCCGCCTTTCTTCTTCGAACAGGCCAGAATCCCCTGCCCGGATGGTTTGAAGACGAAGGTAGCCAAGATATGTCAGGAAAAGGCCGTTAGCTTTGAGGGCGGAGAGCTTAACGCCCTGGACGGTATGCGCCTGGACTTCGCCGACTCCTGGCTACTAATCCGCGCCAGCGGCACCGAGCCGATTTTCCGGGTGCTCGTTGAGGCAAGTTCAAAATCCAGGGTCAAGCAATTGATGGCTCAAGGCGTTAGCCTGGTTGAGGAAGCCATCGCCCGGAGTGGAGATAAGAAATGAAAGTAGTGTTTCTCTGCGGCGGGGTGGGAAAAAGGATGTCCCCGCTATCCGAGGACAAGTTCCTGCTCAGGTTCCTGGGTAAGACCTTGCTTCAATACCACATTGAGCAGGCGAAAAAGGCCGGCCTGGACGAATTTATCGTGGTCGGTAACCCGGCCAACATAGATAGAACCAAGGCAGTGGCTAAAACTATCTCCGGGACTAAAATCGCCTTTGCCGTTCAGGAAAAGCCGCTGGGCATGGCCGATGCCCTCAAATCCGCCCAAAAACTGCTCGGCGATGAGCCCATCATCGTGGTCAGCCCCAACGATGTTCTCGACAGCACCGCTTATACCACCATTATCGGGGCGCAGCAGAGAGGCGCGGCGGGCTCTTACATCCTGGCCTGCGAAGTCAAAGAGTATTTCCCCGGGGGCTACCTGGTACTGGGGCAGGGTGAAGGGGTGAAAGCCATCATTGAAAAACCGGGAAAGGGCAACGAACCCTCTAACCTGGTAAACGTGGTCGTTCACCTGCATACTAAGCCCAGACAGCTCCTACAGCATATCGCCAGCGCGGTCAGCGACAACGACGACGTCTACGAACGGGCTTTGAGCAACATGATGAAGGAAGGCTACGAGGTTAAGGCCGTCAAGCACCATGGCTTCTGGAAGGCGATTAAATACCCCTGGGACATATTACCCGTGATGGAGTATTTCTTAAAACAGGAGAAAGGCATCTCGCCGAAAGCCAAAATATCAAAAACGGCCGTCATTGAAGGGGACGCCCTCATAGAAGAGGGGGTCAGAGTCCTTGAAAATGCGGTGATAAAAGGATTATGCTACATAGGTCGAAACTCCGTTATCGGCAATAATGCCTTGATTCGGGATAACAGCCATATCGGCGAGGGCTGTGTGGTCGGCTACGGCACCGAAATAAAGCACTGCTACATCGGGGACAACTGCTGGTTTCACCGGAATTACTTTGGGGATTCGATTATTGGGAATGACTGTTCCTTCGGGGCCGGGACGATTAGCGCCAACCTTCGCCTGGATGAAAGTGAAATCTCTGTCCAGGTCGGCGGAGAGGAGCTAGGCACGGGCTTAAATAAACTGGGCGCCCTGGTCGGCAACGGCGTCCGCACCGGAATCAACGTGGGCATTATGCCCGGAAGAAGGGTGGGTGAGGGGTGCTTCGTGGGGCCTCACGTCTGCCTGACCGAGGACCTGCCGCCAGGGAAGATGGCTTTGGCCGAGAAGAACTACGGAGTCAGCGACATCGAAGAGATAGGGGACTAGTATGTGCGGCATAATCGGCTTTATCGGTAATAAGCCAGCGGCACCAATCGTGCTTGAGGGGCTGCTGAAGCTGGAATATCGCGGCTACGACTCGGCCGGCCTGGCCAGCATCGGCAACGGCAAGCTGTACCTTAAGAAGGACGTAGGCAAGATTAAGGAGATAGACAAGAGGCATAAACTGGCTAAGCTCCCCGGCAACATAGCTATCGCCCATACCCGGTGGGCGACTCACGGCGGCGTGAGCCAGAAGAACGCCCACCCTCACGTTGACGGCAGCAACCAGATAGCCGTCGTCCATAACGGGATTGTGGAGAACTACCGGGAGCTGAGACGGATGCTCAAGGATAAGGGGCATACTTTCATTTCGGATACGGATACCGAGGTTATCCCTCACCTCATCGAGGACTTTCTGAAGGAGGGCGGCACGCTGGAATCGGCTGTCCTTGCCGCCAGCCGGAAGCTGGAGGGCTCCTACGCCTTTATCGTTATCTCGGCTAAAGAACCCGATAAGATGGTTGCCATCAGGAAGGATAACCCTTTAGTCATAAGTAGAGGCAAGGAAGGCTCCTTCGCCACCAGCGATATTCTTTCCCTGCCCGACGGTGAGAAGGTAATTTTCCCCGAGGACGGCGAGCTGGTCACGCTCAGCACTAAGGGGGTAGCCTTCCTCGATGCCGAAGGTAAGCCTATCAAGAAAAAGCTGAGCGCGCTAAAGCTGGAAAAGCAAGCCTCGGATAAGGGCGGCTACAGATACTTCATGCTCAAGGAAATAATGGAGGAACCTCAGGCCGTCAGGGCGGCGATAATGCAGGACAAGAAATCGTTCACCCAGCTAGCCAGGGACATCATGAGAGCCAAGCAGGTGGTCATTACCGCCTGCGGCACCTCAAGGTACGCCGCTCTGGTCGGCAGATACCTATTATCCGAGGTGGCCAAGAAGTTCTGTGATGTAGTCATGGCTTCCGAGTTTCAGTACTTCTCCGATTCTATCGACAGGAACACCCTGGTTATTGCCGTCTCCCAGAGCGGCGAAACGGCCGACGTCACTGAAGGGGTAAAGAGGGCCCGGGCCAACGGCGCGCAGGTTATATCAATAATAAACAAGCCCGGCTCGATACTCTCCCGGATGAGCGATGGCGTAATCTATCTCAACTGCGGGCCGGAGATAGCCGTTGCCGCCACCAAGTCGCTGATAAGCCAGCTGGCGGTTTTCTATCTGCTCTCCTTCACCATGTCCAACCAGTTCGACGGGGCGGTTGATAGCCTCAAGGGTATTGCCAAGCAGCTGACCAAGGCGCTTAGCTGGAACAGAGAACAGCTGGAGGGGCTGGCCCGGAAGCTTAAGGAGAAGAGGGATTTCTACTACATAGCCCGGGGGATTAACTTCCCCATAGCCTCCGAAGCCGCCCTGAAGCTGAAGGAGATTTCCTACGTACATGCCGAGGGGCTGCCCGCCGGTGAGCTGAAGCACGGGACACTGGCCCTCGTCGAAGAAGGGACTCCGGTCATTGCCATCTGCCCCAATGACTATACCTTCAACGAGACCCTGTCCAACGCCATGGAGGCAAAGTCGAGAGGGGCTTTTATCATTGGGGTATCGGATAGGCAGGATGAGCTCTATGATGCCTGGATAAAAATTCCCCGGGTCGAGGAGCCCTTTTACCCCCTGATAACTATCGCCCCGCTCCACCTCTTTGCCTATTACCTCGCCCTGGAGCTGGGCAAAGACCCCGACCAGCCGCGCAATCTGGCTAAATCGGTTACCGTAAAATGAAGATGAGTAATGGAAGAGCTAAAGAGGAAAATCAGCGATAAGTCGGCCCTGGTGGGTATTATCGGCCTGGGTTATGTCGGGCTGCCCCTGGCGGTGGCTTTTGCCGAGGCTGGCCTTAAGGTGCTCGGCTTTGATGTTCAGCAAAAGAGGGTGGACATGGTCAACGGGGGCAAATCCTACATCTCCGATAGCTCCGATGACCGCCTTGCCGCCGTAGTGGCCAAGAAGCTTTTGAGTGCCACCACCGACCAGAGCCGCCTCGGCGAGGTGGATGCCATCTGTATCTGCGTGCCGACGCCCCTGACCAAGGCTAAGGAACCCGACCTTTCCTATGTCATCAACGAGTCCGAGGAGATAGCCAAACGCCTCAGGCACCAACAGCTCATAGTCCTGGAGAGCACCACCTACCCCGGCACCACCCGCGAGGTGGTGCTGCCGATTCTGGAAAAGTCCGGGCTGAAGGTCGGCGAGGACTTCTATCTGGCTTTCTCGCCGGAGAGGGTAGACCCCGGCAACCAGCTCTACAACATCAAAAATACCCCAAAGATTGTCGGCGGCATTGAGGCCAAGTCAACCGAGCTTGGCGCGCTACTCTATAAGCATATCGCCGAGACGGTTGTCCCCGCCAGCTGCCCCGAGGTGGCCGAGATGACCAAGGTCTTCGAAAACGTCTTCCGCAGCGTCAACATCGCCCTGGTCAACGAGCTGGCCCAGCTCTGCGAGCGCATGGGCATCAGCGTCTGGGAGGTCATCGCTGCCGCCGCCACCAAGCCCTTCGGCTACATGCCCTTCTACCCCGGGCCGGGAACCGGCGGACACTGCATCCCTCTCGACCCCTACTATCTGGCCAACAAGGCGAGAGAGCTCGACTTCCATACCCGTTTCATCGAGCTGGCGGCGGAGGTCAACGAGCGCATGCCCTATCACGTCACCTCGCGGATTATGGAGGCCATGAACGAGCGGGGCCAGAGCCTGAAAGGCGCCAGGGTGCTGGTGCTGGGTGCCGCCTACAAGAAGGATAGCGACGATTTTCGGGAATCGCCCTCGTTGAAGCTGATCGGGCTTCTCCGGGAAAACGGGGCCGAGGTAAGCTACAACGACCCCTACCTGCCGACCATCGAGCTCCCCTGGGGTGAGATGGAATCGGTGGCGCTGACCGAGGAAAGCCTGGCCTCAGCCGATTGCGTGGTGATAGCCACCGACCATAGCTATTATTACAATATCGGGCAATTGATTAGCCGGGCAAAACTGGTCTTCGATAGCCGCGGGGCTACCCGGGGACTTAAGGGCGACAATATTGTCCGGTTGGGAGAATAAAGGTGAGATATGAATTTAAGTCGGTTCTGGCTCTGGCCCCACACGCCGATGACGTGGAACTAGGTGCCGGAGGGTCACTAGCCAGGTGGATAAGTGAGGGTAAAGAGGTTTTCTACGTCGCCTTCAGCATCGCCGAAAAATCTGTACCCGAAGGACTACCCAAGGATATCCTGGAGCAGGAAGCCAAGGAAGCAACCAAGGTGCTAGGGATAGCCGAGGGAAAGCTGCGCATTTACAAATTTGAAGCGAGGACCTTCCCCGAGTTCCGGCAGGAAATACTGGAACTCTTAGTCAGCCTCAGGGAGGAATTAAAACCGGACTTGGTACTAATGCCTTCCTTAAGAGATATGCATCAAGACCATCATGTTGTTGCCGAAGAAGGCATCAGGGCCTTTAAGCATACCACAATCCTATCCTATGAACTTCCCTGGAATCTTCTGGGCTTCGAACCTCAGGCATTCATGGCTCTAGGCAAGAACCACCTGGATAGGAAAGTGCGGGCGATAGGCTGTTACCAATCGCAAAAAGCCAGAAATTACGCCAACAAGGAATTTTTCTACGGATTAGCCAAGACAAGAGGAGTTCAAGCTAATTGTGCCTACGCCGAGGCCTTCGAGGTGGTAAGGTGGATCGTTGACTAAAAAGAAGCAGGATGAGGGATTTATTATGCCGAAAGGGAACTATTATAGGGATGCCACCACCTGCTCAGAAGCCCTACAAACGCGATTAGCCCTAAATAGCCAGCTAGGTGCCCGAGACTTCGATAGCTGGGTGCTCAAACAACTGCAACCAAAGCCAGGGGAGAACATTTTGGATATCGGCTGCGGCACCGGCAAGTTTGCTATTGCTTGCGCCGCCATTGTCGGAGACAGGGGAAGGGTGGTAGCTTTAGACGCGTCCGAGGAATCCCTGGCTAAGCTTAAAGCCGAGGCCAGAGCACGAGCTCTAAGGATTACAACGATAGCTACCAAGATGGAGGAGCTAGCCGAACATGTCGAAAAAGGCATCCTCGATGCGGCTCTCTGTTCCTACGCCTTATATTATTCGGAAAAACCCGAGCAAACTATCCGTGATATCTGCGGCTGCCTTAAGACAGATGGGCGCTTTTTAGTGGTCGGTCCTGACCGGGGGAACAACCAGGAACTCCTGGACTTTCTAGAACCTATCACCGGTGTTCCCGAGACCTCTCTATATAATCAGAACTTTAGCTATGAGGTAGTAATCCCTAGCTGTCGAACGCTGTTCAAGGAATTAAAAGTGGCGTATTTCGAGAATTCGATAACCTTTCCCAGTGCTCAACTGCTGCTAAAATACTGGCGAGCCGGAGGATATTACCACCCGGAGGCCGAGGAACTTGTCCAAGAAGCGGTGGCATCATACTTCTCAAAACACGCTGAATTTAGCTTGCATAAACGTGTCGTCTCGGCTCTCGCCGTTGGAGTAAAAGTATAATGAAAGATAACATTGCCGTGGTCGGCTGTGGCTACTGGGGCCAGAACCTGGTGCGGAACTTCGCCGAGCTTGACGCCCTCCGCACGGTCTGCGACACCGACCCCGCTAAGCTCAAAGAGATTAGCGCGCGCTACCCCCAAACTAAAACCGAGCTGGATTACCCGCGACTCCTCGCCGACCAAGCTATTCAGGGGGTCGTTATCGCCACACCCGCGGTCACGCACTATCCCCTGGCTAAGCAAGCCCTGCTCGCAGGCAAGGATGTCTTCGTGGAAAAGCCCCTGGCCCTGACCGTTAAGGAGGGAGAGGAGCTGGTCAGGCTGGCGGAGGAAAAGCAGAAAATCATTATGGTCGGCCACCTGCTGGAGTATCACCCGGCTATTACCAGGCTGAAGGAGCTGGTTGACAAGGGAGAGCTGGGCAAAATCAACTATATCTACTCCAACCGGTTGAACCTGGGCAGGTTCCGCACCGAGGAGAACATCCTGTGGAGCTTCGCCCCGCACGATATCTCCATTATCCTGCTGCTAATGGGAGAGATGCCGCAGGCGATTTCCGCCCACGGCGGCTACTATCTTCACC
>DAOUMR010000004.1:0-4874 GCA_034409905.1 Dehalococcoidales bacterium
CAGTTCTTTTATCAATAACCTTCGCATCGTAGCCCTGATTGCCAATGACAGGCTGTAAGAAAACTTGGTCGGTATCGCCAAACTTATGTTTTCCAAATACCGCTAAGGGAGCAACTTCTTCAACAAGCTGCTTAATATACCCCTTCTGCAACCTGAAATCACGCAAACCTTCCTTGGTTGAGCAAATCTGCCTTACTTTCTGTATTAGCCAATCCCAAAGCTCAGAAGGGAGTCGTTTCGTGGTGATTTCTTCTTGAGAGACATGTTTGTTTGCCATAATCAACCGCACTATTATTCATTTGAACATTATAACATGATGAAAAATCCTGGGAGGGGAAAGAAGTCTATAGAGGTCTAACCTCTGTAGGGTGGGTTTTGGGTGGGACAAAACTACCTGCGCCCAACAAGGTGGGGTGGAGTGGCCGTAACCCAGAAGGAATTCTAGAGGGTGAATCCCCTCTAAGGGTGGGTTCTGGGTGGGAAGTAAAGACGTACGCACAACAGGTGGGGAAGCGAGGGGCTGAACAAGACCCTTAGTTTGGGTTTATTCCTCTTCCTTCCCGGATGACCTTGTGTACAAAGCGCCGTTGCCGCCTGTAAAAAAGAAAACGGGACTGTCGATTCTATGGAACAAGAGGGGCAGGTGTTTCATCCCCCGGGGAACAAAGATGAGACTGCTTTCCGTGATGATATATTTCTCATCCTCGAGCCAGAGCTCGATTTCGGCATTCAAATCGCGCGGGTTTTCCCGGCGGCTACCCACGAATCCCAGAATCTCATCGAAGTCATGGGTATGGGCTATCTCCATCTGTACCGCTTCCGAGCCGTGCTTTTCCCAGAGCCAGACACAATCAAAGTAAAAAGACCCCTTGAGCATACTCTCGTCCAGCGATAACATACGGGTGGCTTCGAAGTAATTGCCGGCCTGTCTCTGCTCCTCCATCCTCTTGAGAAATCCCGCGGGAGGTGGCTCCGAAAAACACTCTGTTATGATGTATTTGTCATACTTCCTAGGGGACATTTCCTCGTTTCCTCCTTCTTAGTCTATCGTTTCAGAAAGGTTAGTCCTCTATCCCGGCACTTCTATGATTATGGTCGTGCCCTGGCCCGGTGTTGACTGCACCTCAAGCGTTCCGCCCAAAAGTCTGGCCCTCTCCTGCATCCCCACCAGCCCCAGCTTACCGCTGCGGGGTAGGTCGTCTACCCTGCCCGCCAGCTCGAAGCCCCGCCCGTTGTCGCTGATAGTAACCTTAACCTTGTCGTTGGTGAACTCAATGACCACGCTGGCTTCTGTAGCCTGCGCGTGCCTTCGGATATTGTTCAGCGCCTCCTGGACGATGCGGAAGAGCGAAGACTCGAACTCGGGAGCAAAACGCTTCTCGTCGCCGAGCACCTCCAGCTTGCTGCCGATGCCGTCGTACTCCTGCAGGTCTTTCATCAAAGAACGCAAAGCCGGAATTAAGCCCAAATCGTCGAGCAGTGAAGGCCTAAGGTCCTGCACGAAACGGTGCACCCCCTGCACCCCCCGGTTGAGCTGGGCCTGCAGGTCTTTTAAGAACAGGACCTCGTTGGGGGCCAGCCCCGACTTCTTGCGCACGAAGTTGTCCAGCTGCCGGGACAGGGAGCCGAGGAGCTGGGCGGTATCGTCGTGGAGCTCGCGGGCGATGCGCTTGCGCTCTTCCTCCTGCACCCTGGTTATCTCCTGCAGGTAGTAGCGCAAATTCTCCTGCATCCGTTTTTCCTGGGTGACGTCGCGGGCGATATTGTGAAAGCCCTCAGGCTCGCCGTCGCTCTTAATCAGGTTGGTCGAGACCATGCATATCGCCTCCGAGCCGTTCTTCTTTATCAGCCTCAACTCGTAGGGCAGCTTAACGTAGAGGTTCTGCACCAGCCTCCGCCCCACCTCCCTGGCCAGCGCCAGGCTCTCCTCGCCCAGAAAAGACTTCACGTTCATCCGCAGTAGTTCTTCCACGGGATAGCCACTAAGCTCGGCGGCGGCTTTGTTGGCCGTCTGGATGTTGCCCTCAAGGTCATGCGACCAGATAGCGTCGTAGGCGCCCTCGAAGAGGGCACGAAAGCTCTTCTCCGATTCGTGCCGCGCCTCTTCGGCTTTCTTGCGCTCGGTGATATCCTCCAGCGTTTCGATGGCGCCAATGATTTTGCCGTCGTTGTCTCTGATGGGGCTGGCGGTAAAGTGGAGCCACTTCCCCTCCTCCCCTATCTCGGGGAAAAAGTCCTCAGCTTCATAGGCGCCCTCGATGAGGGGCGATTTGCCGTGCCAGCCTGTGTAGTAGGCGGCAATTTCACTCAAAGGCGCGCCGTCAACGATTAAATCGGCCATGGCCGGCCGCTTCTCGGAATAGAAGGGCCGCCACTGCTGGTCGGTGCCGATGACCTTGTCCCGCTTTATCCCCGAAAGCGCCTCCAGGGCGGTGTTCCAGTGGATGACGCGGTGCTGCTTATTGATGACGAAAGAGGGAATAGAAGAGCCATCAATAATCTTGGCCAGCATCTCCGAACCCGGTAAACTCTGCGGCATAGCTCCCCCCGACTTAGGGCAGCTCTTCCAGCGTGAGCCAGCCCTTTCTCAGCCCATAGAGCACGGCCTCGGTGCGGGAACCGACCCCCAGCTTATTGAAGATAGTCCTCAGGTGCCCCTCGACGGTGCGGTTGCTTAAGTGCAGCTTGTCGGCGATGTCCTTGTTGGTCATCCCCCTCGCCGCCAGCTTGATGATGTCGGTCTCCCTCTCGCTCAGGTGCTCGGAGGGTCTCTCCAGCCCCTTCACCTTGCCCGGGATGCGGAAGTAGTTGACCACCTTGCGCGCCACCACCGGGTCGAGTACGGGCTCGCCCTTATAGACCGCCTGGATGGCGCGGGTCAGCTCATCGCCGCTGACGCTCTTCAGCAGGTAACCCGCCGCCCCCGCCTTGAGCAGGGCGAAGACGTATTCATCGTCGTCGTAGGCGCTCAAGATAAGCACCGCCGTCCGCGGCTGGACCAGCTTTATCTGCCGCGTGGCTTCGATGCCGTTCAGCTTGGGCATGGCGATATCCATGATAACCACGTCGGGCTTGAGCTCGCCGGCCATCTGTACCGCTTCTTCACCGTCGCCCGCCTCCCCCACCACCGTAACCCCCTTCTCCGCTTCTAAGAGACGGCGAATACCCTCCCGCGTGATGACATGGTCCTCGGCGAGAAGAACGCTGATAGTACTCATAAGGCTAATACCTCCGCTTAATCATAACAGAGCCGGACATTCCCCTTCAAGCGTAAAAGAGCCATTCTGAGGTGGCTAGGTATTATCACCTAAGTATTATTACCTGATACAGAATAGTTATCCAGTGGAAACCCTGCTGGAAAATACCCGCCAAAAGGGGGCAAATACTGACGAAAAAACGGGCGTGATAACGGATGGAAACGGCCTTCCGCAGGAGTAGTATAAAGCTAGAGTTGATAAGGAGGTCGGCTTCATGGAGGTTGAACTCGATTTTAGCAAGGTCAAGGAAATCGTCGAAGACTATACGGAAAAGGTCGATTCCCTTATCGATAGCTACGCCGACAAGAAAGAGCAGATAATATCCCTGCTCCAGGATATCCAGGCCGAGTTCAATTATTTGCCCCAGGATGTCCTGGTTAAAATCAGCCAGAAGCTGGCTATCCCTTTGAGCCAAGTCTTCAGCGTCGCCACCTTTTTCCGCGCCTTCAGCCTCAAGCCCAGGGGCCGTCATTTGGTGACCGTCTGTCTGGGCACCGCCTGCCACGTCAAGGGCGGGCAGAGGCTGGTGGACAAGATGGAAAGGGACTACGGCATCAAGCCCGGCGAGACCACCGAGGACATGAGGTTTACCCTGGAGGCAGTCAACTGCCTGGGCTGCTGCGCCTTAGGCCCCGTGGTCGTCGTTGACGGCAAGTACGAGAGCAAGGTAGGCCCCGATAAGCTCGACCGCGTCTTGAAGAAATACCAATAAAGGCGAGGGGGATGAGATGGTAGAGCAGGTCAGAAGACTACTGGAGAAGAAAGTGGAAAGCCCGGAAGGGCTGGAAAGCCTGCGCCAGTCAATTCTGGCAAAAAGAGACCCCACGCGCACCTGCATCACGGTCTGCGGCGGCACTGCCTGCCGCGCCTCCGGTGCCGAGGCGGTGGTCGAGGCCTTTGTCGATGAAATCGAAAGGCGCGAGCTTCAGGTTCAGGTCTCGCTCAAAGAGACCGGTTGCCACGGCTTCTGCGAAAGGGGCCCCCTGGTGGTCATCGAGCCCAAGAAGATTTTCTACCAGCGGGTTAGCCCCGACGACATTGAGGAGATTATCGACGAAACGATTTTAGCGGGCAGGGTCGTCGAGCGCCTGCTCTATACTGACCCGACGACCCAAGAAACCATAACCTTTGAGCCCGATGTCCCCTTCTACAAGAAGCAGACCCGCAACATCTTCGGCGCCAACGGCACCATCGACCCGACGAACATTGAAGACTATATCGCCGCTGGCGGTTACTCCGCCCTGGCTAAAGCCCTCTTTAAGATGACCCCGGCAAAGATTGTCGCCGAGGTCACTAAGTCGGGACTGCGGGGGCGGGGCGGCGGCGGCTTCCCCACGGGGAGAAAGTGGCAGTCCTGCCGCGAGGCCAAGGGGAAGGTCAAATACGTCATCTGCAACGCCGACGAGGGCGACCCCGCACGGAGTTCCTGAGGCATTTGAATCTCGGGATTAGAGAAGTTCCCGGCAGGATAGTTGCCGTGATAGGTGGGGGAAATGTCGCCATGGATGTCGCCAGGACGCTGCTAAGGCTGGGAGCTGAGCCAGTGAGTATTTACCGGCGTAGCAAGGCAGAGATGCCAGCCGTAAAGGAAGAGGTTGATAGAGCTGAGCAGGAAGG
>DAOUMR010000005.1:0-5750 GCA_034409905.1 Dehalococcoidales bacterium
GGGGGCCTACCAGCTGTTTGAGTGTGTCAACTGGGAAGAAACTCGCGCCGATGTGTTGTGTTATTCCTCCAGCTTCACGTGCTTGGACGCTTGTTTTGCGGATTTTGTCCAAAAGTAAAGTCTTGCCAGTGTCTACGTGGCCGAGGACGCAGACGATTGGTTGGCGAATGGGCATTCTGGAACATCTCCTTTGATGTGGTTAAGCAATTTGTCATTCAATGACGCACTTCAAAACTAATAAACTATTACCCTAATAAACGCTCAGCCTTTTTGTTCGCAATATATTTAAATGCGTGGCAGAATTCTGTTGGAGTGGTGAAAAGTTTTGCCTTATTGTTTGAAGTGTGGAGTAGAATTGAAGGAAGATGATAAATTCTGTTATGCTTGTGGCACTCCAGTTGCCAAAGTTGTTAGGGAGGAGTTTGCTGTTTCCGCTGACAATCTTATTGAAAAGGTTAAGGAGTTGCTTCATGAGGGAAATGTGACGAGGATTATTGTTAAGGACGAGAAGGAGAAGGTTTTGCTTGAGATTCCTGCTACTGTTGGCGTTATTGGTGCGGTTCTTGTTCCTTGGCTTGCGGCTTTAGGTGTAATCGCTGCTTTAGTTACGAATTGCAGGATTGTTGTTGAAAGAAGAGAATAGGCTTTTTGCGGTGCGTGGGCGTGCGTGCAACAGTGCTAGACCCCTCTATTTAAAGCCAAATACGTTTTTGCGGAAAAGTTATAGCTAAACTGAAATGAACTAGTTTGTCGGCTATTGGCGGTG
This sequence comes from Dehalococcoidales bacterium, assembly GCA_034409905.1. Taxonomy (GTDB): domain Bacteria; phylum Chloroflexota; class Dehalococcoidia; order Dehalococcoidales; family BS750m-G39; genus E44-bin88. Next base: position 767 of record DAOUMR010000005.1, read on the forward strand.
TTGAGAATGGTTGACATACAGACAGTTTCGATAGCTATTGCTTCTGTAAGTGTCGTAGCTGGGGTCATTTATTATGCTTTGCAGATTCGACATCAAACCAAACTAAGGCAGACAGACCTAATTATGAGGTTATATTCAGCATATAACAGTAAGGAATTTCTGGAATGCTTATGGAAGATGCTGAAGCTGGAAACTGCGGATTATGAAGATTATGTAAAAACGCAAGATTTGACAGCAGCATCTGAGGTCGGCGTATTCTTCGAAGGATTGGGCACTCTGCTGAAGAGAAAGCTAGTGGGCATCAGTGTAGTTGATGACCTTTATAGCTCACCAATAATTTTGTTGTGGGAAAAGACGAAGCCCATATGGGAAGTTTTGAGGAAGCAATATGGTCATCCACAAATATTTGAGTATTTTGAATACCTCTACAACGAAATGAAAAAAAGAGAGCAACGTCGATAGAGCTAACAAAAAGGTAGGCAGGTAGCCATATAAATAGGGCACTTTCAGTATATCGGGCAAATCGGTTCCCTGAGCCGAGATAAAGGCGCCCAGCCTATCCACCAGTATATTTTGGCCCCACAGGAACCACCCCAGCAGGATGGGTATCAGGAAAGGAATCACTGAGGCAAGGGCTATCCCCAGGCTGTGCCTGAAGTCTTTCTTCAGATTGAGTATGATAAAGGGTGCCAGGATAAGAACCAGCCCGACGGCTGTATAGGCGTGCGCCGAGACCAGAAAAGCGGTGAAGATAAACAGCAGAATATAAGACCGCCAGCCCCGGAAATTGAAGACCAGGAAGAGCGAGAGCGGAATGAAGAGCAAACCCAGGGCTACCGGGACCATAAATCCCGGCCCCAGGAACCTGACCGTGGTCAGCACAAAACAGGTGCACAGGGCCGCCTCCCAGCCGAACCCTTCCCTACGGCCCAGGATATAAACTGAGAGAACGGTTATCATAAAGATAACCGCCGGGAAATACCGGAAAAGCACCAGCCACGGGATACCGCTAACCTGCTGGACTATCGCCCAGAAAAGGTCGAAACCGGCCTCCAGGGACTGGCTCACCCCCGCCTCGCCGCCGGTGAAGGGATTGTGCATCTCTATAGAGCTGGCTTCGGCGACTATTGCCTTTGAGTTTGCCAGGTGCGTCCACTCATCAACATGCACCGGATAGGAGTAACCTTGGTGAGGGATGAAGGCTACGTAGAACGCCAGCCCCAGTATAAGCACTAACTTCAGGTAATCAGATTTGGCTAGGCTCCAGAGGTTCTGTCGTAGTGCTCGACACCACATATCTCAGGCATTATACCATAGCCCGGTACTACCTCGAACTCAATGGGACTGGTCAATGCGGTAATGAGTCGGCTGGAGAAGTGCGGACAATGCTAGCTGGGGCTCTTCTTTCTCTCTCGGGGTTTCTTCTGGCTCTTGCTGAAGTATTCAACGACAAAGGCGGCCAGTATACCCACGATAAATCCCAGCACCAGGGCAATAAGGATGTTCATCACCCGATGGGTTGACACGGGAGACTCAGGTACTACGGCAAACTCGGTAACCTGAACGAGTGGACTCTGCGCCCCGGGGGCAATCTCCGCCTCCAGCAACTTGCCGGCGGCGACTTCATAGGCTTCCCAGGCTATTTCCTTCGAGGTTTCCAGTTCAAGTTGTCTCGCCTTCTCCTGTTCCTGCTCCGCCTTTAATCCCAGAATCTCCTGCCGCAGCTGGCTTACGGACTGCCCCGGTGTAATTGCCGACCTTGCCTCCAGCGTTGAAATCAAGGCATCGATGTCATTCAGGCTAACGTTGATGCCTGATATCTCGTCTAAAGAAATCTGAAATTCGGCGGGCGCATCGGTAAAAGCCCTGGTCTGAAGCAGGATGAAAGCTAGGCTGATGGCTACAGTTGAAGCTGAAGATGAGGCGCCGGCCTCGAATTGCTGGCGGAGAGACTTGAGCTGACAGAGTAGCTCTCTATCATTAATCTGGCGGCTTAGCTCATCAATACGGTTGTTCCTGATAAAGTCTTCCCACATCCCCTCCGCCTCTTCATATTCCAGCTTGGCGGCATCGGCTTGGGCTATTAGCTCTTCCGGCGATTGGAGGACGCCACTATAGAGACCGTTTACATAGCTTACATAGCACTCCGCCCAGGCATTGGCAATGTCGGCTGCCTTCTCAGGGTCGGGGTCTTTAACCGAAATCTCAATAAAATCGCCCTGATTTTTCACCTGCACCTTGCCTGTGATGCTCCCCACTCTCCGTTCGTCGGGCTCCAGCCTATCTCCCAGCTGTTCCACAACCTGGCTGGCGACACTACTGGATTTTACCAGGGCGATTAGGGTTGCCCGTTCTATATCCAGAGCCAAGACCACCTCATCTGAAGGGGGCTTATTTTCGGGTTCGAAAATAACCCTGGCTTTGGTGATAACTAAACCTGCCTTGGCTTCATAGCTGGGTGAGCCGAGGAAACCAATCAGCCCGGCCATCAAGCCCGCTATCACGGTAATGCTGACGATTATTTTCCAGTGCCTGAGGAGTACGCTAATATATCCCCGAAGGTCAGTCTCTTCTTCCATGTCTCCTCCTCAATGAGGCCCGGCTTTTGTCTAGGAGTTTAGCCCAGTTTTAGCAAATTTGCAACGCCTCCCAAAGCCGCCCGTTAGGGTTCTTCCTTCTTCTCCGGGGCCTTTTCCGAAAAAGGCATGTAGCCCCGGGGCTTGCCCAGGTGGTGCGTGCCCATCCGGGACAGCACCTTTTTTATCTGCTCGAAATCACCGGTGTCGGTAGCCTCTTCCAGCTGCCGTACATCGTCCTTAAATCGGGTGGTGTCCAGTTGGGCGTTTTTCACCAGGAGAATCTTTTCGTGCTCGGTGGCGGAGACATCCTCGTCATCCCAGTACAGCTTTTCGGCCAGCTTTTCGCCCGGGCGGATGCCACTGAATACGATGGGAATATCCTTCTCCGGCTCGAAACCGGACAGCCTTATCATGTTCCTGGCCAATTCCACTATCGACACCTGCTCGCCCATGTCAAGGATGAAGGTTTCCCCTCCCTGCCCCATGGCCCCGGCCTGGATAACCAGCTGCATGGCCTCGGGGATGGTCATAAAATAGCGCGTCATCTTAGGGTGGGTAACCGTCACCGGCCCGCCCCGGGCGATTTGCCGCTTGAAGATAGGCACAACGCTGCTGCTTGAGTCGAGCACGTTACCGAACCTGACAATCATGAATTTGGTGTGGCTGCCTTGGGCCAGCGTCAGCACCAGCTTCTCAGTGAGCGCCTTGGAGGTGCCCATAACGCTGACCGGTTCGACCGCTTTGTCGGTGGAGATAAAAACGAACCTGTCCGTCCCGCACTTAATAGCCGTCTCGGCCAGCCGCTTGGTGCCCAGCAGGTTGTTCTGGATAGCCTCGATGGGGTTGGTTTCCATCAGGGGCACGTGCTTGTAGGCCGCGGCGTGGAAGATGACGGAGGGACGGAAGTTTTTCAGGATAGCTTCCATCCGGGCGTGGTTGGCGATATTGGCGATTATGGCCGTCAGGGCAAAGTCGCCTTCTCTTAAGAGCTCCTGCTCGATTTCGAAAAGGCCGGACTCACTCTGGTCAACCCCGATGAGCGCCGCTGGCTCCAGCCGGCTTATCTGTCGGCAAAGCTCGGAGCCGATGGAACCGCCGGCTCCGGTCACCAGCACCACCTTGCCGGAAATGTAACCGGCAAACTTTTTCAAGTCCACCTTGACCGGTTCCCGCCCCAGGATGTCTTCGATGCCGACCTCCCTGATTTGCTCCACCCTGACCGTGCCGCCGATTATCTGGTAGATACCGGGTAGGGTCTTGCACTTTACCCTGGCCTTCTGACACTGGAAAAAGATATCCCGAATCACCTCTCGGGAGACGGTGGGCATGCTAATAATCACCTCTTCAATGCCATACTTCTTGATTAGCTCTCGAAGCGACCGCCGTGTCCCCAATACCCTTACGCCGTGGATGCGCTGTCCCTGTTTCCCCTCATCATCATCAATTAGCCCCACCGGGCGGTAGGCAAGCTCGGGGCGCCTCAGCATCTCGCGTAAAATAGCATCACCGGTATCACCAGCGCCAACGATGAGGACGGGTTTTTGAGCTGGGGCCAGTAGGCTTTTGATTCGTAGCTCGCGGATACCCCTGACGGCGAACCTGGCGCCGCCGATAAAGGCAATGGTTAAAATCCCGTCTAGGGCTACTACCGAGCGGGGGAAGGTGCCTTGGTAGATAAAGAAGACAATAATTATTACCGCCAGGGTGCCCAGAATGCTGGCCCAGAAGACGGTGTAGAAGTCTCTGACGCTGGCGTAGCGCCACATCCGGCGGTAGAGACCGGCGAAATAGAAGATGACGATTTTGACCCCCACGACCGGCAGGATGAAGATTCTAAGAAGTTCAAGCTGGGCTGGGGGAATGCCGAAATCGAACCTGAAGAAGAAAGCCAGCGTAAAGGCACCGGCCAGCAGGACGATGTCAACCAGAATCTGCGGAATATGATAACGGCTTATTCTGAACAAATTTTAGCTCCCGGAATTATTTTCTAAAGCTTGGCTACTATCTCCTTCAGGTTTTGGACCACAAAATCAATCTCGTCTTCACCCAGAGTGCCGTAGAAGGGCAGGGCGATGGTTCGCGCCGCGACACGCTCGGTGACCGAGAAGTCCCCCGGCCTGAAGCCGAACAGCTTTACATAAAATGGCTGGAGGTGGATGGGGGTAAAGTAGTTAGTGCAGCCGATACCCCTTTCCCTTAAGCTGGCCAGAATCTTATCTCGGATCTCTCTGGAGCATCTGTCCGCCAGCACGATGACATAGACGAACCAGCCCCTCTTCACCCCCGGGGTGGAGAGGGGGGTGGCTGCCTCCGCCCAGTCCTTGAGCCTGACGTCATACATCCGGGCGGCCCGTTCCCTCTTGGCTAGAAGCTCCTCTATCCTTTCCAGCTGGGCGATGCCCAGG
>DAOUMR010000006.1:0-1597 GCA_034409905.1 Dehalococcoidales bacterium
TGTTTGACGCGGTATGATAAGATATAGTAGTTGGTGTAAGGTTAAGGTAGCCTGAGAGAGGATGAGGGGGCAACCTGAGGGAGGAGGATAAACTATATGGCTAATTCTAGAAGAATAGAACCTATGCTGACTACAAGCGATGTGGCTCGCCTGCTCAACGTGCATATCAACACCGTGAGACGCTGGAGCAACCAGGGGGCGCTCAAGACCTACCGCATCGGGGCCAGGGGTGACCGCCGGTTCCGACGGGAGGATATTGCCAGCTTCCTGTCCCCAGAAGCGAGCGCCGGAGGTAACGGAGAGAACACCTCTAGCGAGAAACCGAAAACTCTGCAAACAGTGACAAAGTTTTAGCTAAATACTAAAAGTGAGGCTTAGAAGGAGGTGAGCGAGTGGATAAGACCAGGGTAATGGTAATCGACGAGCAAGAGTTCTTTCGTGCCGGCGTGCGCCAGTTGCTTTCCCAGCAACCTGACCTGGAGGTAATCGAATACGACCCCTCCAGAGACCCGTTCGAGCTAATCGAAGCCAGTCTCCCCGACGTCGCCCTGCTGGGCTCCGACCTAGCCACCTTAAGCGGGTTGGAACTGGGCCGGAAAATCACCCGGCTCTACCCCAACACCAAGGTAATAATGTTGAGTCCCAACCCCAATGACGAGGAACTCTTCGAGATTATCAAAACCGCCGCCGTGGCTTGCCTCAACAAAAAGGCTTCCGCCGAAGAACTGGTGAGCACAATACGCCGCGCCAAGAACGGCGAATACCCTATTAATGAAAGCCTGACCCGGCCCACGGTGGCCAAGCAGGTACTAAAGCAATTCCAGGATATAGCCTCAATTGGTAAGGGTATGGAAGTTATAGCCGCCCCCCTCACTAAAAGGGAGGCACAGATTCTAAACTACATCGCCCAGGGTAACTCTAACAAGCAGATCGCTTACATACTTGACATCAGCGAGCAGACCATAAAGAACCATGTCAGCTCTATCCTGCGCAAACTAAACGCCAACGATAGAGCCCACGCAGTTGCCCTGGCCATGCGCAACGGCTGGCTCCTGGCGGAGGACAAGTCCTAGCCGTTCGGGTAGTCAAGGGAGAACAAAATGCGTCAATCAACCATCAGCCCAACATTAAAGTCCCAGCTCAAAGAATATCTGGAAAACCAGGGATACGAACTGACCGAAGATGCTAAACTCCCAGGAAAGTCGGGGGTAGAGCACACCTTCGATATATTGGCCTATGCCCAAAGCAACGGGGTCAGGCGCCCCATAGGCATAGACTTTATGAACAGTGAAAAGGAGATAAGCCTGGAACAGGTCGCCGTATTCGATAGCAAAGCCTACGAAACCGGCATCACCGACAAGGTCATCGTGGTATCGCCGGGAATAACCCCCAAAGCGCAGAAATTCGCCAAGCAGCAAGGGATAAGGGTTATCGACAGCGACAAGAAAGACTCCTTTAAGACTGTACTGAGCAAAGAGGAGCCCAAGGCTCCCCAAACCAAGGCCGAGAAACAGCAACTAAGCCAGGCCGTCCAACCCGAAGCCCTGCAGTTAATCCCCGAGGTGATGGCCAGAAGGTATAATGCCATACCCGTGGC
>DAOUMR010000007.1:0-11019 GCA_034409905.1 Dehalococcoidales bacterium
CCCCAGCGTGACGGGGCTTATCCTGGGGATGAATTTTTGCTCGTACCACTCACGTCCCTTGGCCCGTATCAAGAAAAAACGGCTGAGCATGCCCCCGAAGAAGGGGATACCAAGGTAGATAAATACGCTTTGTGCTATCTGACCGATGGTCACTTCCACTGCAGACCCCTCCAGCCCGAACCACTGCGGTAGCACGGTGATGAAGACATAGGCATAGACTGAGTAAAAGACTATCTGGAAGACGGAGTTGAGGGCTACCAGCCCGGCGGCATACTCGCTGTCTCCTTTAGCCAGCTCATTCCAGACGATGACCATAGCGATACAGCGCGCCAGCCCTATCATAATCAGTCCCACCATGTACTCAGGGTATGGCCATAGGAAACCAAGGAAGAGGATAGCCAGGAAGAACATAAGCACGGGACCGATGACCCAGTTCTGTATCAGCGATATGCCCAGCACCCGCCAGTCGCGGAACACGCGTCCCAGTTCCTCGTATTTTACCTTGGCCAGGGGCGGGTACATCATGAGGATAAGCCCGATAGCTATGGGTATTGAAGTGGTGCCCACCTGGAAGAAACCGATGAAGTCAGCTACTTCGGGTATGAAATAGCCCAAACCCACCCCCAGCCCCATGGCCAGGAAAATCCAGAGGGTGAGAAAGCGGTCGAGGGTCGAGAGCCTGCCAGCTACGCCTTTTTGTTCGCTCATGGCTATATTTAATAAACCCTCCTAGCGGATTATGTCTGTATCCAGAGCACCACGTAGTATATTCCAACCCCGATAAAAATGATAGAGACTACTATGCGGAGGACTTTCTCAACGCGGGCGACGGCATTGAGCCAGCTGGAGACTTTGGATATGCCAAGCGATATAAGAATACCGAATACTAGGACAGGTAGCCCAGTGCCGATGGCAAACACTGCAGGCAGAGTTACCCCTCCGGTAGATTCAAGGGATAGTGGTATCAATACCCCGAAGAATATAATAGCGCTATAGGGGCAGAAGGCCAGAGCAAAGATTACCCCTAACAGGAATCCGCCCAGCATACCCCTATTAGCTACCTTCTCTCCTAGCGCTGCTAACTTTCCACCCCCCAGACCGAAAGAAAAACGGTCTACAATTAACATTATAATTCCCACCGCAATCAGCAGTGGCCCCAGTATTTTCTCGCCCCAGTTTTGTAAAAATGAAGCGACCCCGGGGATTTCAAGGCCAATCACAATTATCAGGATACCAATGATGGAATAGGAAACCATCCGCCCCAGAGTATAGAGGGCTCCAGTTATGATGGCGTACCTGCGCTCCGTCGCTCGGCGGCTGACATAGGCTGTGGCGGCGATATTAGTCGCCATGGGGCAGGGGCTGATGGCTGTTATCAACCCCAGAAACAGCGCCGAGAGCACGGGGATGTTAATGCTCTCAGAGAGCTGGTGCAGCCAGCCTCCCAAATCCATTATTCCTCCCCACTAAGGCTCTGCTCGATTTTGCTTTTCACCAACTCGGCAAATGCCTCATCATCGCCTATGACTAACCAAATCTCGTTCACCGTTTCGATGTGGTCAGTGCCTTCTACTATGGTGTTGATAAACAGGGACGAAGTGTAAGCTCCATACTTCTCGACAATGGCGGCGTTTTCCTCAGCCGTTACATCGAGAGCGACAAAGGTTATCTTGCCGCTAGCCAGCTCGTCGGCAAAGTAGGTTTCCAGCGTGTAGATGGTGGCAGTTTCAGCGTAGACACAGCTATAGCAGCGCTGTGGCCGGTAAAAATAGACAACCTCAACCTTGTCGGCCGGAGTAGGGGACGTGTCCGAGTCATCTGGGGTTTGAGACGTGTCTGAATCATCTGGAGTTACAGGTGTGTCTGGCTCGACAGGGGTAGAAGGCGTATCTGAGCTTGGTGGCGCTTCAGGAGTTGTACCTCCGCAAGCGCAGAGCATGCCGACCAACAGGATAATAAGCAAAAACGAGCTCAATATCGTAACTTTGCTTCGCATATTCATGTGATTCTCCTTGTCTAGCTGTTTAGTATTATCTCCTCTCCTCAATCCACCCCTTTATCTCCTGAGGGCTGGGAATTCTGCCCTCACATAGCTTGACGGCATCAATAAGCACGGCCGGTGTCATGAAAACACCTCGGGCAGCCATAATCTTGGGGTCTTTGATTTCCGTTAGAGCTACCTCTTTACCTTCTTCCATTTCCATCTCCTTGAGCGCCTTGCGGACATTCTCCTTGGTGGCGTGGCACCTGGGGCAACCCGGCCCGCAAACTTCGATAAGCATTACCGTGATACCTCCTTAATTTTTTAGTCTAAGATAAAGCCGGCAACCCAGCCGACGATTGTGCCGATAACTATAATAGTCGGAACGTAGACCAGCGCCTTCTTGACTCCAAAAACCTTGGCAATCGCCAACCAGTTAGGCAGGCTGATGCCCGGTCCGGTAAGTAGCAGGGCTAAGGCTGGCCCTTTACCCATTCCCAAACTCATCAGGGTGTCCACGAACGGAGCCTCGGTCATGGTGGCGAAGTAGGTAACGCCACCAAGCATTGTAGCCAGAAATGACTGGCGTAAACCAGCGCCACCGAGCCAGGTCTGAATCCATTCCTGGGGTAGAAGGGCGCCGATAATGCCGACGATAAAAACGCCAGCCAGCAGGAAAGGAAAGATGACGCGAATAAACCACCACGACTCCCTGAGCCAGACTTTAATTCGCTCTATAGCGATAAACTTCCAGACGTAGGCGGCTACCGCCAGCAACCCTATCCCCCAGACCGCCACCTTCTGCCAGTAAGGCCCTTGAGACACGATGTAATTCGGCGTCAGGAGCCAGGCGACCAGCAGCAGGAGCAGGCCCACTCCCTTTTTACTCATTAGAGGCCCAGCATTCATCTGGATGTGAGAAACGCGGGTTTTCTCTTCCTTGAGGAAGGCGTAAGCCATAACGAAACCTATGGCAAAAGACATAAGTATAGCGCTTATCAGCCTGGCAGCAACCATCTCGGCGCCCAGTATCTGCCCGGTATATACCAGGGCCAGAATGTTGGCCGCCGGAGCCACCCAGAGAAGGATAAAGGCAGCGCCAATGCCCGCTCCACCATAGTAGATGCCGCTTGAAACCGGGATGACGGTGCAGGAGCAAGCGGCGACGAAGAAGCTGCCGCCAGTAGCAATGCCGAAAGACGATAGCTTTCGGGCGGCGGCGCCCAGGTAGCCGATAATAGCTTCTCGTGAAACGAAGGTTACTATGGCACCCGCCAGGAGAAAAGCGGGAATGAGGCAGGTGAGCACATGTAGAGCGATGTAATCTTTAAGAGCAGTTAGCCCGCCAAACAGGATATCAATGGCCATAAAACCTCTTCCCTATGTGCGCAACTTAGCATCTAAATTAGTCAAAAAAAAGAGCTAGGCCGTTTTTCTCATGCGGTTTACGCAGGTGGGCCCGACTCGCTCGGCTTGCCTCAATCGTTCCCGGTCAGCATCAACCATCTTGTTGCCTTCTAACGCCTTGCTCACGGTGTCAACAAGGTTGGCATAGTATTCCCCCGGCTCCTCTCTGGATATAGAATACAGCGACCACAGTCCTTCCTTTCTCAACTTAAGGAAACCGGCATCGTAAAGGGCACTCAGGTTGCGAGAGGCTCGGGTCTGGGAAATTTCCAGTGCCTGCATCACCTCACAGACACAGCATTCCCGTTCTAAAAGCAGGTTAAGTATCCTGAGCCGGGTCTCATCTGATAGAGCCTTGAAAGCTTTAACTACATCTCGCATGGTTTGAGCCTTTTATCTATATGCGCATTTACGGTTACATTCTACAGCCTTAACTAAAGCTTGTCAATAGGTGCCACCTTTCAACCATATCCCGCCAATGGTATAATGGGGTAGATGGATATCCTGGATGGGCTTAATCCGGCGCAGAAGGAAGCCGTTGAAACCATTGAAGGGCCGGTTCTCATCTTAGCCGGTCCCGGCAGCGGCAAGACCAGGGTCATCGCCCATCGGGTGGCTTACCTGATTAAGACCTGCGGCGTCAGTCCCCACCGCATCATGGCGGTTACCTTTACCAATAAAGCCGCCCGCGAGATGCAAGAGAGGCTTAACCGGCTTATCGGTCTCGCCGTGGAAAACCTTACCATCGGCACCTTTCACGCCCTCTGCGCCCGCTTCCTGCGCCGCGACGGCCAGGCTATCGGCGTTGATTCCCGCTTTGTTATCTACGATGACGAAGACCAGCTCAGCCTGCTTAAAAGGACTCTCCAGGAGCTGGACCTAGACCCCAAACAGTATGCCCCTAGAGCGTTATCTTCGGCCATCTCCGCCGCCAAGAGCCGCACCGTAGACCCCAAGGAATACGCTAAGAAGACCACCAGCTATTTTGAGGAGGTGGTGGGGCGGGTCTATGAGCGTTACCAGCAGCTTTTGACCGAGAGCAACGCCCTGGACTTCGACGACCTGCTCATGAAGGCGGTCGAGCTCTTCCGCAAGAGCAAGGAAATCTTAGAGAAATACCAGTCCCGCTATCTGCATATAATGGTGGACGAGTTTCAGGACACCAACCTGGTGCAGTACGAGCTGGTAAAGAAGCTGGCCGGAAAGAAGCAAAACGTCTGCGTCGTCGGCGATCCCGACCAGTCAATCTACTCCTGGAGGTTCGCCGACCTGCGCAATATACTCAGCTTCGAAAAGGACTTCCCCAAGGCGAAGCTGGTGCTGCTGGAGCAGAACTACCGCTCCACCAAGTCCATACTGGAGACAGCTTCCCACGTCATCTCGACCAACCAGATGCGCAAGCCCAAGGAATTGTGGACAGACAACGAAGAGGGCGAGCTAACCAACGTCGTCGAGACCTATACCGAGCAGGAAGAAGCCCAGTTCGTCGTCAGCGAGGTGGAAAAGCTGGTCAAAGAGGAAAGGGCCAAACTGCGCGATTGCGCCGTGATGTACCGCACCAATGCCCAGTCGAGAGCCCTTGAGGAAGCCTTTATGCGCTACGGTACGTCCTATAAGCTGGTGGCTGGCACCCGCTTTTACGAACGGCGTGAGGTAAAAGACATCATCGCCTACCTGAGGGTCATCCAGAACCCCAGCGACAGCGTCAGCCTGCTGCGCATTATCAATATCCCGGGGCGGGGTATCGGCGAGCGCAGCCTGAGCCAGCTTTCCAGCTGGGCCAAGTCACTGGGCATCTCTCAGTACGAGGCGCTGAAGCTGGTCAGCGAGGAAAAGGCTAACGGTGAAGAAGCGCCCCCCTTCGGCTCACGCATCGTTAAGTCGCTGGTCGGTTTTCGTGACCTTATTGAGGAGTTTATTGACCGCAACCGTAAGCTCGACCTGGTTGAGCTTTTCGACCTGATTACGAGCAAGGTGGGCTACGAGCCCTATCTAATGAGCGGCAAGGACGGCGAGGAGCGCTGGGAGAACGTCCTGGAGTTGCGCAATGTCGCCAGCGAACAGCGGCATTTACCTCCACCCGAAGGGCTGACCGCCTTTCTGGAGGGGGTGGCGCTGGTATCCGACGTGGACGGGCTCGACGAGACGGTGGATGCCGCCACCCTGGTCACCCTGCACCAGGCCAAGGGGCTGGAGTTTCCCGTGGTCTTCATCGTTGGCGTCGAGGAGGGCATACTGCCCCACTTCAAGTCCTTTGCCGACGCCGAGCAGATGGAGGAGGAAAGACGGCTCTGCTATGTGGGCATCACCAGGGCCAAGCAGAGGCTCTATCTGGTGCATGCCTTCCGTCGCAACCTGATGGGCTCGAGCACGCCGAGCACGCCTTCGCGCTTCCTGGACGATATACCCAGGCGCCTGGTTGCCAGCAGTGGCTTGTGGCAGGGCGAAGAGGGGCGGGTCATGCCGCCTCTCTATTCTTCCCGCACCCGGACGCCCGCTCCTAACCTCCCCACTTCCGATTTCCCCGAGCTCAAGCCCGGTGACCACGTCCACCACGCCCAGTTCGGCGATGGCGTTGTGGTCAACTGCCGTTCGGTCAAGGACGACAAGGAGGCGGTGGTGGCTTTCACCAGTGGGGTGGGGGTCAAGAAGCTGCTCCTCAGCTTCGCCCGCTTAGAGAAGAAAGAATAGCCGTAGGATTATTTGCTCTTAAGTTTCCTCGCTTCGGCCCTATATTTCCGTGCTTTTTTAAATGCTATAGTAGCAAGGATTAGGAGAAGTATTGAAGCTATTGAATATACGATGATTTTTATCCAGCATCCAGTAGTCGCCGCAAAGCCACTTGTTGCTAAAGCAAACCCAGCTGATATAAAGCCCAAATTTTCGTGTCTATTCCCTTTCGCTCTGATTGCATCCTCTTTGTGATACTTGTCGATTTTCCGGCTTAGCTCTTCAATATCCATATCTTACCCCCTTATTTACATAATAGCTGATGCCACTCGTCTTTGACAGGGTGTCAGAGGGGCGAAGCCCCTCTATTAAAAAAATAAACTCCCCCTCTCCTTTGATACCTCGTAAAGGAGAGGGGGACGCAGGGGGTGAGGTAGATAAGATAAACCCTTTGACTGGTTTAGGATAAAGGGTTAAACTCTAAACAGTCATGCCCATTAAATCCTTATCTCCACAGGTGGTTGCCCGCATTGCCGCCGGAGAGGTGGTGGAGAGGCCAGCCTCGGTGGTCAAGGAGCTGGTGGAGAACTCGCTGGACGCGGGCGCCAGCCAGATTTCGGTTGAGGTGGAGGGGGGTGGGGTGAGCCTCATCAGGGTCACCGACAACGGCTCTGGAATTCCCTCTGAAGAACTGGAGCTTGCCTTCGAGCGCTGCGCCACCAGCAAGATTGACGACCTGGATGACCTGGAGGCTATCTCCAGCCTCGGTTTTCGGGGTGAAGCCCTGCCCAGCATTACCGCCGTAGCCCAGGTTGATATGACTACCTGCGCTGATGGCGAAAGCGTGGGCAGCTATATCGGCCTTAAGGACGGCGCCGTTGCCGAGCGTGCTACCAAGGGACGCTCTAAAGGGACGACGGTCGCTGTGTATAACCTCTTCCGCAAGATACCCGCCCGGCTCAAGTTTCTCAAGTCGGTGGCTACCGAAAACAGCCATATCGCCAACGTGGTCAGCCACTACGCCCTCGCCTTCCCCGAGGTCAGGTTTTCCCTGACCATCGATGGCAGGGAGGCATTGAGGACGGCGGGCAGCGGCAAATTATTGGACAGCATCGCCGAGGTCTACGGCGCCGAGACAGCCGCCAGTATGATTGAGGTCAAGAGTGAGACGACTGCTCCTAAGATAACGGGCATGGTCGGCCTGCCTAAAGTGAGCCGTTCCGGGCGGGGTAGCTTAAGCTTCTTTGTCAACCGCCGCTGGGTAAACAGCCGCATGCTGGCGCGGGCGGTGGAGGAGGCCTATCACGGGCTTTTGATGGTAGGCCGTCACCCGGTAGCTATAATAAATATCTCGTTACCGGCTAAAGACGTTGACGTTAATATTCACCCCACCAAGAGCGAGGTCAAGTTCGCCAACGAACACGCCGTCTTCAGCGCCGTTTATAAGGCAGTCCGCCAGGCTCTGGCCGAACGGACACCGGTGCCCCGCGTCGAGACGACGAGAAAGCCTGTTTTGTCTCCATCCGAGTTTAGAGAGCCGACGGCGCCTTATGTTGGCGTTGACGTTGGTCTATCCCAGCCACCTTCCCCCACCACCGCCGCGGCGCTGCCGGTGCTGCGGGTTTTGGGTCAGCTCGCCAGCAGCTATATCGTCGCCGAGGGCCCCGGCGGTTTGTATCTTATCGACCAGCACGCCGCCCACGAACGCATTCTTTTCGAGAGGATTGAACGGCAGCGAGCACAGCGTAAAGTAGAAGTCCAGGGGCTGCTGGAGCCGATGCCGCTTGAGGTCAGTCCCCGCCAGGAGGCGGAGCTCTGGTCGCACTATCAGGACTTAGCCGAGTTTGGCTTTAGCATCGAGCCCTTCGGTGGCAAGACCTTCCTGGTCAGGGCGGTGCCGGCTCTGGTCAGTGACAAGGACTGGGCGGGAATGCTACGGGAACTACTCGATTCTATATCCGAAGGCGATAAGAGCCACTGGGTGGAGACGGTCACCAGCACCATGGCCTGTCACGGTGCGGTGAGGGCTGGGCAAAGTTTAAGCGATTCCGAGATGCGCGAGCTGGTTCGACAGCTTGAGCAGGCGGACACCCCCCAAACCTGCCCCCACGGACGCCCGACCATGATTCACCTCAGCTACGGGCAGCTGAAAAGAGACTTCGGAAGGACTTGAAAACTTAGAGCCGCTTGAACTCGTCGAAAAGCTCGGCGCAGAGGCTTTCGCTAATGGCTTTGTGGCTGCGGTTGGCCGGGGTGACGAATATCGGCGATATTGAGATGTTGCCCTTCTCGATGGCCCAGGTGTCGGTTTTCTCGTCGGTGGGCTTGTTTACCCACTGGCGGACAAACCAGTAGTAGCGGCGCTTGCCGGCATATCTCTCCTCGACGGTATCGGTGTGGTTGCGGTTGGCCGGGTAGGTGAGCTTTACCCCTTTGATTTTATCGCGTGGCAGGTTGGGCAGGTTAATGTTGAGGCAGGCGTTGGCGGTTATGCTGGCCGACTCAAACTTCTTTACGACCAGGGCGGCGAACTTAGCCGCATCCTCAAAGTTGGGGTTGTCTCCCAGAGGCGATGAGACGGCGATAGAGGGCAGACCGTGCACGTAGCCCTGTAGGGCCGCCCCCACCGTCCCCGAAATAATGACATCATCGCCCAGGTTCAAGCCCCGGTTCACCCCGGAGACGACCAAGTCTATTTTGTCTTTAGATAGCTTGTTTAAGGCCAGGATGACGCAGTCGGCGGGCGTGCCCTCGACGGCGTAGCTCTCTACTCCCTCGACCAGCGGCGCTATCTCCCTTGCCCACACCGGCTCGTGCAGGCTAACGGAGGCGCCCATGCCGTGCAGTTCTCTGTCCGGGGCGACCACGATGATGTCAGCGAGGTTATTCAGCTCGCTGACCAGCGCCTTGAGTCCCTCGGCGAATATGCCGTCGTCGTTGGTGGCCAGTATTTTCATAGGGTGTTACCTTTCTAGTCCTGAAGTTTAGCACGGTGAGGGCGCTGGGGACAAATTGTTTTCCTCATGTCCCCCCTCTGTTAGCGTACGTTTTTCTTGCCCACCCAATACCCACCCTATAAGGGTGGTTCCCCTTATATATCCCCCGGCAGGGGGTTTTTCCCTATGGGGGGAGTCCAAGAGGGGGCATAGCCCCCTCTTGAAAGACGTTTCTGGGTGGGCTAGGGTGGGAAATAAGACCTTCGTCTTTCTGCACCCCACCCCATTTTGTCATTCCCTCCCCGTATCGGAGTACGGGGTAAACTCCAGCGGGAATCCCCCTGAGTATTTCTAGCCACTATGTAGAGGGGATTTCAGCTTGTTGGGACGAAGGGGTTTATGATAAAATTTAGCTGTAACGGAGGTAATATGGAGCCCAAAATCGGCGTTTATATCTGTCACTGCGGGAGTAACATCGCCGGTACGGTGGACACGGCGGCGGTCGCCAAGTTCGCTGGGGGGCTGGAAGGGGTGGTGGTCGCCCGCGACTACAAGTTTATGTGCTCCGACCCCGGGCAGGAGCTTATCAAGAAGGACATCAAGGAACTGGGGCTTAACCGGGTGGTGGTGGCTTCCTGCTCGCCGACCATGCACGAGCCGACCTTCCGCCGCGCCTGCCAGGAAGCGGGGGTGAACCCCTACCTCTTCGAGATGGCTAACATCCGCGAGCAGGCTTCCTGGGTGACCGAGGACAAAGATGCGGCTACCGAGAAGGCCAAGGCGCTGGTCAGTGCTGCGGTGAGGCGTGTCTATTACCACCAGCCTTTGGAGACAAAAGAAGTCCCCGTCAACCCCAACACGCTGGTGGTGGGTGGGGGCATTGCCGGCATCCAGGCGGCGCTTAAGATTGCCGATTCCGAGCACCAGGTCTATCTGGTGGAGAGGACGCCCAGCATCGGCGGGCACATGGCCCAGCTGGATAAGACATTTCCCACCCTGGACTGCTCCGCCTGCATCCTGACCCCCAAGATGACGCAGGTCGGTTCCCATCCCTTCATTGAACTGCTGACCTACAGCGAGATAGAAGAAGTTAGCGGCTACATCGGCAACTTCAAGGTCAAAATCAGGAAGAAGGCACGCTACGTCAACGAGGAGCTTTGCACCGGCTGCGGCGTCTGCCAGACCAAGTGCCCCTGGAAGGTGGACAGCGAGTTCGAGGCGGGCCTGGGCAAGCGAAAGGCAATCTATACCCCCTTCCCCCAGGCGGTGCCCAACGTTCCGGTCATCGACAAGGAGCACTGCGCCTATTTCCAGAGCGGTAAGTGCCGCGCCTGCGAGAAGTTTTGCGAAGCCAAGGCGATAGACTTTGAGCAGGAAGACGAGATAATCGAGGTTGAGGTCGGCTCTATAATCCTGGCCACTGGCTTTCAGGTCTTCGACCCCACCCCCATCTATGAATACGGCTACGGAAGACTGGACAACGTTATCACCAGCCTTGAGTTCGAGAGGATGATTAATTCGGCGGGCCCCACCGAGGGCAATATCATACTCAAAGACGGCTCGGCGCCCAAGAGCATCGCCATCATTCACTGCGTGGGCAGCCGCGATGAGAAATACCACGAGTATTGCTCTAGGGTCTGCTGCATGCACTCGATGAAGTTCGCCCACCTCATCAAGGAGCATACCGAGGCCGAGGTCTACGAGTTCTATATCGACATCAGGAGCTTCGGCAAGGGCTATGAAGAGTTCTATAACCGCGTCCTCGAGGAAGGCACAACCTTTATCCGCGGTCGCCCCGCCGAGATAACCAATGTCGCCGAGACTCCGGAAGAAGAGGGCAAGCTCATCGTCCAGTTCGAGGATACACTGGCGGGGAAACAAAGGCGACTACCGGTGGATATGGTGATTTTGAGCTGCGCCCTGGAGCCACAGCCCGACGCCGAGGCTATCAACCGTCTCTTCAATATCAGCTGCAGCGGCGACGGCTTTTTCCTGGAGAAGCACCCCAAGCTAGAGCCGGTCTCG
>DAOUMR010000008.1:0-4337 GCA_034409905.1 Dehalococcoidales bacterium
TATCCACTGGATGCGGGGCGCCCTGTCCAGAATCAGCTTATCCCTTTCGTCCACCATGCCCGGCTTGCGCAGGGCGAGGTTCAGGATGACCAGGTTAGCCACCAGGCCCCCCACCCAGAGCACATCGATGATTATGCGGAAGCCCTGGTCTTCATCAAAGGTCTCGATGCCCCCCATCAGGACGAAGACCAGCACGAAGGCGACGGCGAAACCAAGCCCCACCCCCAGTCCCCGCCAGGCTCTTTTCTGCAACGGTGCCATGATTTTCTCCTCCTCAAGTAATCCTGACAGGGCATATTGTAAGGTATAAGTTACTAAATGTCAAGCATACTTTACATTGTTTTGCACAAATCCCCCTTTATAAAAGGGGGATTTCTCCACCGTCTTCTTCCACCCCACCTTGTTTAGCGTAAGCATTGTTGTCCCAACCCAGCCCGCCCTAATGGGTTAAACCCCTTAACCTGGGGTAAGTCCCTCCCACCCCGTTTTATATCTTTTCCCGCCCACCGCCCTTTATGGTAGAAAGGGGGCAAAGCCCCCTTTCAAACCCCGGAATAAGGGGGGATTCAAGGGCGTAACCCTACAGAGGGATATATAAGGGGTACCACCCTTATAGGGTGGGTATTGGGTGGGAAAGAAAAACGTTCTCTGACAGAGCGGGGTTGGGTGGGACATAAAATAACCTCTAGCAAAGGTAGAGGTTATTTGTTGAAAAGATTTAGAGCAGCGTTCCCTGTGGGGGCTTTTTGTTATAGGGCAGCCCCAAATGCTCGTAGGCGAGCTGGGTGGCTAATCTGCCCCTTGGCGTCCGCTCCAAAAAGCCGAGCTGCAAGAGGTAAGGCTCATAGACATCCATAATGGTATCCGCATCCTCGCTGATAGCGGCGGCGATGGTATCCAGGCCCACGGGCCCCCCGTTGAACTTTTCGATGATGGTGCGCAGCACCTTGTGGTCTACCTCGTCCAGCCCGATGTCATCCACCTCTAACTTAGCCAGCGCCTCGATGGCCACCGGCTGGGTGGCGATGCCGTCAGCCATCACCTGGGCGTAGTCCCTGACCCTTTTCAGCAGGCGGTTGGCCACGCGGGGAGTGCCTCTGGCTCTGCGAGCTATCTCGGCTAAGCCCTCCCCCTCCGCCTTTACCTCCAGGATAGCCGCCGAGCGCTTGAGGATGGTCTTTATGGAGGGCTCATCGTAGAAATCGAGGCGGTAAACGGCGCCGAAGCGGTCTCGCAAGGGGGGGCTGAGCAGGGCGAAGCGGGTGGTGGCGCCGATAAGGGTGAAGTCGGGCAGGTTTAAGCGCAGGCTGCGGGCGCCCGCGCCCTTGCCGATGACGATATCCAGCCCGAAGTCCTCCATGGCCGGATACAATATCTCCTCCACCGCCCGGTTGAGGCGGTGAATCTCGTCGATGAAGAGTACGTCGTGCTGGTGCAGATTGGTCAGAATTGCCGCCAGGTCGCCGCTGCGCTCTATGGCCGGGCCCGAGGTAATCCTGAGGTTGACCCCCATCTCGGCGGCGATGATATAGGCTAAAGTGGTCTTTCCCAATCCGGGCGGCCCGTAGAGCAGGACGTGGTCCAGCGCCTCGCCCCGGCCTTTAGCCGCGGCGATGGCTATCCTCAGGTTTTCCTTGACCTTGTCCTGCCCGGTGAAATCGTCAAAGCGGCGGGGGCGGAGGCTGGTGTCAAGGGTGGTGTCCTCGGCTTTGGGCTTGCCCGAAACAATGCGCTCTATTTTTCTACTCCTGCGGAATTAATCCCATTATAACACATCAACTTCGGGCTAA
Source organism: Dehalococcoidales bacterium (assembly GCA_034409905.1). Taxonomy (GTDB): domain Bacteria; phylum Chloroflexota; class Dehalococcoidia; order Dehalococcoidales; family BS750m-G39; genus E44-bin88. Next base: position 1,791 of record DAOUMR010000008.1, read on the forward strand.
AACAAAGAGCCGCCTCTTCTGGCGGCTCGGTTTCAACAGAGAAATGGCGCTGGCTGCTTAAACGTCCTTGGTCTCTTCGGGCTCCTCTGGCTCCTCGGCTTCTTTAGTTTCGTCAGGCTCCTTGGCTTCTTTAGTCTCTTCGGTATCTTCAGCGCTGGGTGCTTCTTCACCAGCCTCAAGGCTCGGCGTTTCCCCAGCTTCTAGGCTGGGGGCTTCTTCGCCGGCTTCCAAGACGGGCTCGTCCTCGGAGACCTTGCTGTAGGCGGGGATGAGCTTGCCGATGATAACATTCTCTTTAAGCCCGACCAGGCGGTCGATTTCGCCCTTGATCGCGGCTTCGGTGAGCACCCTAGTCGTCTCCTGGAAGGAGGCAGCCGCCAGCCAGCTGTCGGTATTGAGCGAAGCCCGGGTTATGCCCATCAGCACCGAGTGGGCGGTAGCCGGCTCGCCCCCCTCCGCCAGCACCTTGGCGTTGATGTCCTCGTAGCGGAAGATGTCTAGCAGCTCACCGGGCACCAGGTCGGTGTCCCCCGAGGAATCAATGCGCACCTTGGAGAGCATGCGGTGGACGATAACCTCAATGTGCTTGTCGTTGATGTTGACGCCCTGGGAGCGATAGACCTTCTGTACCTCGTCCACCAGGTACTGCTGGGCGGCTTCCTTGCCCAGAATATGCAGTATATCCTGGGGATTTATCGAGCCCTCGGTGAGCTGCTGCCCCGCCTTGATGTGCTCCTTGTCCTGCACCCTGATATGGGCGCTGGCGGGCACGGCGTACTCCTGCTGCTGCTCCTCCATATAGCTGATGACCAATTGCTCGCCTTCGATAGTAATTTCGCCGGCGACGCGCGCCAGGATGGGTTTCTCCTCGGTGGTCAGCTCGGCGGTTTCATCTTCATCTTTAGCTTTGGCTTTAGATTTTGTCGTGGTCTTCTTCGGCTTGGGCGGGTTGGCCAGCACGGCGCCGATGTCCACCGATTGCCCCTTTTTCACGGCTACCTTCCAGCCTTTGGGCAGCGGGTATTCGTCGCGGTAGACCTCAAAGCTGCTGACCTTGATGAGCTTGCCCTCGTCGTTATCAATGACCTCGGCGATGCCGTCAATTTCGGAAATGATAGCCTGCCCCTTGGGCGGCCTGGCTTCGAAGAGCTCTTCCACGCGGGGCAGACCGCTGGTGATATCCAGCCCCACCACCCCGCCGGTGTGGAAGGTGCGTAGCGTGAGCTGAGTGCCCGGCTCGCCGATACTCTGGGCGGCGATGATGCCCACGGCGGTGTTGAGTTCGACTAGGTGCCCGCGGGCAAGGTCACGCCCGTAACAGCGCTGGCAGGCGCCGTGCCGGGAGTGGCAGCTTAAGGGTGAGCGCACCTGAACCTTGGTTATGCCCGCCTCGATAATCTCTTTCGCCTTCTCTTCGTCGATTTCCTCATTGCGGTCGACGATTACCTTTTTCGTCTTGGGCTTGACCACCTTGCTGGCGGCCAGACGGCCCACAATGCGCTCGGCCAGCGAGGGCAGCAGTTCACCCGGCTTCGGCTCGGTTAGCCAGATGCCGTCGAGGGTGCCGCAGTCCTCTTCGCGGGTGATAACATCCTGGGCGACATCAATGAGGCGTCGCGTCAGGTAGCCGCTGTCCGAAGTCCGAAGTGCCGTATCAGCCAGGCCCTTACGAGCGCCGTGGGTGGAGATGAAATACTCCAGCACGCTTAAGCCCTCGCGCAACCCCGATTTGATGGGGAAGTCGATGATTTTACCCGCGGGGTCGGTCATCAGGCCGCGCATGCCGGCCATCTGCCTTATCTGGGAGATGTTACCCTTGGCGCCCGAGGTCGCCATCATATAGATGCCGCCGTAGCGGTCGAGCGTCTGCGAAATGATGTCGGTAATCTTATCCGTGGTCTCCATCCAGACGCCGATGGTGTTGTTATACTTTTCGTCCTCGGTGATTAAGCCCTTGTTGTACTGGTTCTCGATAATAGCCACCCTCTCCCCCGCCTCCTCAAGCAGCTTGGGTTTGCTCAAAGCTGGATCAATCTCAAGTTCATTCTTAGTATGCGCATGAGCAGCAAACCCCAAAAAGAAATTATCATCACCCATCACGTGCCCTCCTCTTAATACTTTGATCTATCTATTGCTTACTTATCAATGCATTTAAAAGTGTGTACCATTGCAAGGAGAAAATTGATGGCGAATTTCTACTGGGGCAGACGTGATGATTGTGACACCATCTCAGGTGGAGACGTCTCCTGCAAAACCCCTTTTTTCTCATCTTTTGCGAGAGTTAGGATGTTTTTTGCAGACTACGATTGCTATTAGTGTTGCAAGCATGAATATTGGGAGGATAGGTAATGATTGAAACTCTGGCACTGCGTTTGTTTCTATGATTTGAACTGTTTGTGTGCCGAAAGTGACGTTAAAACAGAGACAAGTTAGGTTGTCTTTCTCAATCAGCTTGAAGGTCACAGGAGAACTGTCCACAAGAACTTGCCATTGTGCGTTTGTAGCCCACAGCAACGGTTTAGGAATTGTGCAGGAGGCTTCTCTACA
>DAOUMR010000009.1:0-9877 GCA_034409905.1 Dehalococcoidales bacterium
TGTGCCTGATATTTGAAGCCGGCATCGGAAATCACTTCCATAGTTCCTAGGAAAAACATTCCTAACTTTAAAGGCTCACCCGGTATAGACATGCTTTGATATTCGTGCGGCTTTAGCGGTTTATCAAGAAATTGGTCAGGAAATTTCTTTAGACCATAAGGTAAGACCTCTTCCATTACCTGTCTCTCCAGCCTCTCGACATCCTTTTTGGTTTTTACCTGCTTGACCTTCTTGCGCATGTTGGCTAGCTCAATACGTTCTCTTACAAGTTCGGTTAAACCGTCATAAATGGGTTTGAGATATTTCTTAGGGTCTAACCCCAATGCCTGAAGGACAAGCCTATCCAATTTCTGACGGTCTTTCATCTTGACTTCATCAAAGATTGTCTTGACAGGACGTTTGGAGAGTTCATCAAACACCTGTAGAATTTTCTCCGCTTCATCTGGTGGAAAAGATCTAAAATCTGGCACGAGTGCGTATTCCTCGGCTTCTTCTACAGTTGTCCATAGGACTCCTTCACCGAAGGGTATTCTTCCGCTTAATTCTAGAGACAAGAAAAAGAGAGTGCTATTTAATACGGCCGCCAGTAGGTCTTTGGTGTGGTCTTCTTTTTGAAATACTCCATATAATTGTTGGTCTAAATAGACAGGGATATGTGAATATCCTTCTTTGAAGGTCTTATCGTAGCCTTTGACCCACAGGATGTTTGCTAAGACATTTGTAGAAAGTGCGTACCAGTATGGCTTCCTATTCCTTACAGTCTCACAATTGGGGTATAGAACACCGTCTTTGTTAACCTGGTCTTCACCCCATTCAATATATCGCAATGCTCCAAGCTTACCTTGTTTTAAGAGTGCGTCCTTACTCGCTGAGCATACGAATACTTTCAGTTTTAACTTCTCATGATCTACGGCTATTCCAGAGAATTCCTTTGGCGACTTGATTACGGGTGCTAAGAATTCGTCTTCAATTCCCCAGTGCTTGATCCGTTCTTCTGTTAGATAGAAAAACTCATTTATCCCTGTTGTAAATCCTCTCTGGATGTTCGCAACACTATTAATAGGTATAAGTTTGCCCTCAGACGCTATCTGGATGTTGAAATACACTTCTGGTGCTCTTAAATACTGTCCCCACTTAGCAGTCTTGCCTCTTTTAACTAACTCATCGAACAGTTCAGTTTGTCTTCTATATCTTATTCTGAAATCATCATCTTCATAAGACTCAAGACCAACGAGGTCATTTTTAATAGTGTTCCCTTCTATCTTGTAGTGCTCTTTACCCACACTCTCAACTTTGTAAGCAAGAGCATCTAATCCACCCCATCTTTTAGATGCCTCAAGCTTCATATCCCAGGGGATAAGCTGTGATAGCTTCTTCTTTACTTTTACGAACTTGGCTATATGGCTATCCCTCTCCCCTTTGTTGGAGCAGCGTTCAACAATGGTCACGATAGTGTTTATGGCTGGATCTTCAAACCAAGGCTCGCATCTGGATTCCAGAATAGCGATTATCTTGAAGTTATTGAGAAGGAATTTTTGAAGTTCATAACCATAAGCTACATCAAGCCAGGCATTAGAAGTAACAAACCCCATTCTCCCACCTTCCTTGACAAAACGTGCCGTGTGGAAGAATAGGTAAGCATATATGTCCGCTTGCCCGGAGAGCTTAAAGTCCACCTTGGATAAGTCAATCTTTCCACTTCGTTTGAATTCCTTTAGTTCATTATCAGAAATGACAAAGGCGTCCGGGTAATCAGCAAGCCATTCTCTCTTTATAGTATTCTCTAGGAAATCCTTGTACCCTTTAACACGTTTATTGATTAATTCTTGCCTTATGTAGGGGAAATTACCTACCGCGGCATCAAAAGCAGGTAGCTTCTCTTTAATCATCTGGAAAGTCGAATCTGAGCTTACTTTGGGTGGTGGGAATTCAAATAGCTGGTCTACCCTCACTTCGAAAACATCTGTGCAGATAATTCGAGGAAAGTTGGCACGGTCTGAGAGGTCTTGTCTGAATAAGTTAATTGTGGCAAGCTCAGCAGGGAAATGGGCTATATCTACACCCCAAAGTTGAGAAAGTAGCTTCTTATGCCCTATTTGGCCAGCCACCCTCATTTTGTCATAAGCACGGGTGAGGAATGTCCCCGTGCCGCAAGTCGGGTCTAATACATGAGCATCTTTGGTTCTTACACAAAAAGCGTTTATAAGGTCAACAAGGTTCTCACGTGTGAAATATTGACCAAGTGCATGCCTCTCTTCGTAGGGTATCAGCCGTTCAAATACGGCACCAATAACGTCTTGAGGCATGATTGAGAAGTTGAAACGGTTAAGGTCTTTTATGAGTTTATCTAGTTCTATGATTGCTGGATCCGGTATTGTAACACGGTCGAGGAAATCTTCTTTAAAAACGGCGTGCCAGTCTTTTCCCCTGGCTTTTTCGAACGTTTCACTAAACCTTTGGATCGCTGCCTGACCATTCAACCCAGATATATCCAATTTGGGGAGATCGCTCCAATGACGTACCAAGGTTTGATAAAAGAGAATTCGGGCAAGTAAGCGGTACACGACTTGGCGTGAAACCGTCTCGTAAAAACTAGGACCATCATAATTAGCAATACCTTGCTTAACTGCCCAATCGAGTAGGCTATTCTTGAATTCAGCATCGCCCCCAAACTTATCGGCTAGAGACTTCTGCATGTGTGGGTATAGCTTCTCAACGGCACTATTAAGCCTACCGACAAAATAGGTAGCATCGACTTCTATTAGGTGAAGATGGCCTTCTTGGTGAAGTATTGTTAGGTCATCTAATATTTCCCTTGCCCTATTCTTAAGGAGTATCTTATTTGTCTCTACCCACAAATCATCGGGAACGTTAATCTGATACAGTGAGCGGTATGATTTGAACCTATCTTGAGCATTGACGGATTCCCCGGGGTGGGGGGTTCTCCAGATTACGGATTCTCGCATATTCCAAGTAACGAAGTAATCAGCATGTATAGCTCTGGCTTTTTCCGCTGCGTTTTCTAAAAGCTCAGAGTCATCAACGGCAGTAGCAGGAGTCTTCAACTCCCAGCCACAGAAACCTTGTTGAGCTAACCTATTAAGCCATATTTGCACGTCTGGAAATTTAGTCTTCTTCTCTGAAACCTTTACTGAGGGATCAGAAGTGGCAAGCTCAAACGGGTAAGTGCCTGAACTAAGGCATTCATTGAGCCAGGAGTTTACTTGGCTTTTAAATTCATTTTCGTTAGATTTGACAGTAGGCATTAATAATCCTCGATGTGACCACATTATAGCACGAGGCTTGTTTATTACAAACAGGTAGGGTTGGAAGCGCCCAGTGGGATGCATAAGCATATCAGTGCACTTTAATGAATATTTTATCCAAGGTATGCACTAGAATGCCCCCCAGCCTCTCTGAAATCTAATTCTGGCCCCTTTTCACCATTTGACCTACTCAACCCACACCCACATCTGTTTACCACTGTCGCTACTCCTCAATATATATCGGTTGATACCCTCTCCATATTGAGTTCTTCTCGCTGCTACTAGACTTCCGTTGCACCAACCACTTCCCCTCACCAGACCGCCATTTGAGGCCATAGTAATCAAGATATATATATTAATTTATAGTACTTAATATTCTATACAGTAACTTCTCTTTCTTTGCTACTTTCTTTCTCTTAAAACCTTCAGCTTCTTAGCGCTTCCAATATACTTAATCAAGTGAAGGGTGGCGCGCCGTTGCGCGCCGACCGCCACCACTGCAACGGCCAAAGCCTTCCTTACCGGGTTAACAACCATCGTCATATCTACTAAAGACATAGGTAGTGCCAAGCAACAGGTTGCTAGCGCGCCCTGCGGGTTTGCATCCTTGTTCGCCTTCGCTCTCAAGGCTTGAGGTAAAAACATGCTAAAAACCCTTGACATTATGCCAATATCATAGCATAATTCAGACATGAGTAAACCGCTTAAACTCCCAACCTTGAAGTGTCTACGTTGCGGTCATACTTGGATACCCAGGCGGCCCGTAGAGCCAAAGAAATGCCCGCGCTGCACTTCACCCTACTGGAATAAGCCGAAGTGGAAGCAAAGCGGAAGGAAGAAGGCAGAATGAAAGCAGCCGTTTATTGCCGAGTAAGCACCGAAGACCAAGAGAAAGAAGGCACTAGCCTACAGACTCAGCTTGAGGCCTGCCTGGACTACTGCCAGCGAAAAGGCTATGCAGTTTCCGACCGCTTCAGCGAGGCATACTCCGGGCTTACCTTAGACCGCCCGAAACTCAACGAACTGCGCGACCTTATAAGGACTGACGACATTGACGTTATCGTGATTTACTGCCTTGACCGCCTATCGCGAGACCCCACTCACGGCGTCATACTCACCCAGGAGCTTGAAAGATTCAATGTTGCCCTGGAAGCTGTCACCGAGACAGTTGACAGCACCGAGCTGGGAAAGCTTATCAGCTATATTCGTGGCTTTGCCTCCAAACTGGAAGCCGAGAAAATCAGAGAGCGAACCATGCGAGGCAAGCTGGCCCACCTGAAGAACGGTAGGTTGCCGCAGGGAACCGGCATCGGCATCTACGGCTATAAATGGGATAAGGCCACAGGCAGAAGACTGATTATCGACCATGAAGCCGAGACCGTCCGGAAAATCTTCAGTATGGCTATAAACGGCATCAGCACTAACCAGATTGCAATATTGCTCAACAAGTCGGATGCGAGAACCAAGTCCGGCTCTCTCTGGTATCCGCTAACGGTCAGGCGGATCTTAAACAACCGCGCCTATACCGGCAAGACTTACTTCGGCCAGACCAAGCGAGTCAGCAAAACCAAAGTCGAAGCCCAACCAGAGGAAAACTGGATTTTGCTTCCCGATATAACGCCGCCCATCATCACCGAGGAGATATTTAACCAGGCCAGAGAAGCCCTGGCCAACGCGAAGCAATCACGGCCATTGAAATTAAACAGCCCTTACCTGCTAACCGGCTTCATAAGATGCAGTAAATGCGGTTCACCCATAGGCGGCACAACACTGGGCGGCAAATACAGGTACTACCAGTGCCGGGGAGCGCGCCCAACCGCCACCAGAGGCAAAATCTGCGACGCCGGCTACATCAAGGCGGATGAAGCCGAAAGCTTTGTATGGGAACGGCTTGTCAAACTACTGTCCAGCCCTTTAACCCTGCTCAGCATGTTTACCGACATGCACTATGACTCGAAACGAAATATACTTCCAATGCTTGACAGGCAGATCAAACAGCTAAGAAACAAGCTGAAAACATACCCGGCTAAAGAAAAGAACCTGTACGACCTGTTAGCACACGAATCGGTGACCAAGGATTACATCCTTGAAGCCGTTAACAAGCTCAAACAGGGCCAGCAGGAAGACGAGCGCCAGCTAAAACAACTGCTGGAATTTCGTAAAAAATCTGCTCAGAATCAGCAAATAACGGTAAAACTGACTGAATTCTCCGATGCTATACGAAATAGCTTCCCTGACAATATCAGCCTTGAGGAAAAGCGGGCAATGCTAGAAGCACTTCAGGTTGAAATACTGGCCTGGCCAGGCAAATATCGCTTTACCTGCTTTATAGATGCCGAGCTAACATCAGACTATGACGAGGGGCTGGAATCCGTCTTCTCCGAAAAGGTAAAAGAGTTAGAGGAGAAACACCCCGAAATCAACTTCGGGGACTTAATTGACCACAGCAAGCAACTCCCCGAAGATACGTTCATTGGCAAGACGGCTAATCAGCTCAAGAAAAATTTAGTCACCATTGAACGAACATCGGCATGACCACGTGGATGTAGTTATCCACACCCACCGGTTTCAGCACTCCAGGGCTGGAGGGGTTGGTCGTCTCCAGCGCCACCTGCGCCTCGTGGAGCACGCCCAGGACATCGGTCAGGTATTTGCCGTTGAAGGCAATCTTAGCCTCCTCGCCCTCGACCATGGCGTCAATCTCGCCGACGTCGTCGCCAATCTCCTCGGAACGCGCCGAAACCGTCACCTTACCCGGTGTCATCTCGCCGCCGGCGGCAATCACCAGGCGCACGATACCGCTGCCGTCGCGGGCGAAGATGGAAGCGGTCTTGGTCGCCCTCAGGAAGTCAGCGACACTGATGACCGCCTTGGTGTTATATTTCTTGGGGATAAGCTGGGAATAGTTGGGGAAGCTGCCCTGAATGAGCTGGCTCACCAGCTCGATGTCCTTCAGCTTGAACAGGGCCTGCCCCTTTTCAGGGTTGACCGTAATCTCCACCGCCTCCTCCTGGTCGGCCATGAGACGGTTCAGCTCGGCCAGGGTGCGCGCCGGGATAATGACCTGGGTCTTCTGGGTGACAGCCTGGGCCAAAGGAAGCTTATAGACGGCCAGGCGGAAGCCGTCGGCGGCGGCAAGAGTCAGGGTATCGCCGTCGAACTCGGCATCGACACCGGTCAGCACCGGGCGGGACTCCTCGGTAGCCGCGGCGAAGGCGACCTGGGCAATGGCCTGCTTGAGTGCCTCCACCTCGACCTTGGTGGCAATGCCCCCTTCAACCTTGGGGATGGGGGGAAAGTCCTTGGCATCGACGCCGCTGATTCTGGCCTCGAAGCGGGCGCACTTCAAGCCCAATGTCTTGGTCTGGGGGGAAAGGACTATATCCACCTTCTCGGTGGGCAGCGAGCTGATAAACTCGGATAAAAGTCGGGCGGGCACGGTAATCGCCCCCTCCTCCTCCACCTTGGCCCCAATCCAGCAGCTAATGGCCATCTCCAGGTTGGTGGCGGATAGCTTTAAGCGCGACTTGTCGGTAGCCAGCAGGACATTGTTGGTTATCGGGAGGGTGGTTCTGACGGCGACCGCTCTCCCCACCACGTTAAGTCCCCGGTCTAGATTCTCCTGAAGGCAAGATAGTTTCATGGCGCACCCCCAAAAAATGAGCTACTTTAGTAGTGTAGTATATACCAATAATTTCGTTTACTCAAGGGTAATATCGCCGCTTTTGCCCCCACTTTTTTTGACCAGACGGATGCTCTCGATGCGCATGCCCCGGTCAATCCCCTTGACCATATCGTAGATGGTCAGGGCGGCGATGGCGACGGCCGTCAGCGCCTCCATCTCCACCCCCGTCCGCCCCGTGCTCTTGACGGCGGCAGTGATTTCGACGGCGTTGTTCTTCTCACCCAGGGCGAAGTCGATTTTGACCTCGTCGATAGGGATGGGGTGGCAGAGGGGTATCAGGTGAGACGTTTGCTTGGCGGCCATAATGCCGGCTAATTGGGCGACGGCGAGGACGTCCCCCTTCTCCACCTGCCCCTCTTTTATCCGCTGGAAGGTCGCCGCCTGCATCTTGACCAGCCCCTTGGCTATTGCCCGGCGCTCGGTCTCGGGCTTGCCCGAAACGTCAATCATTTTGGGGCGGCCCTTCTCGTCCATGTGGCTCATTTCTTTCATTGACCCCACCCCCTAAACTCTATCGTCATTCGAGGAGCGCAACTCTCCTGTCATTGCGAGGAGCGCAGCGACGAAGCAATCTCTATCCCCCCACCTGCGAAAACGGGCGCTGGCGGGGCACATCGCCCTCGGCGATATGGTGACGGTGCGGCTTATTAGCCACCGCCTCCTCGATTAGCTTTTTCAAGCCCTCGGCGCCGACTCCCGCGCGCAGAGGCCCTTTCAGGTCAACCTCGTAGGCGCTCAGCAGGCAGGGCTTCAATTTGCCGTCGGCGGTCAGCCGCAGGCGGTTGCAGTCAAAACAAAAGTGCTCGCTGACCGGGGTGATAAAGCCGATGGTGCCCTTTGCCTTGGGCAGCTTGAAGTATTTGGCCGGGCCGTTGCCCACCGTGGGCAGGCAGGGCTTAAGCTTGCCCAGCTTTTCGATAGTCTTTTTCATCTCGCTGGCGGCAACAAACTGCGGGTTTTCCGTCTCGCCGACAAAGGGCATCAGCTCGATAAAGCGCACGTGCCACTCTTCGTCGATGGTTTTTTCGGCGAAATCGAGCACCTCGTCGTCGTTGACCCCCGGTATCACCACCATGTTGAGCTTTACCGGCTCCAGCCCCGCTTTATGCGCCGCCTCGATGCCCTTGAGCACGTCGCTAAGCTCGGCGTCGCTGCGGGTGATGGCCTTGAACCTATCGGGCTTGAGGCTGTCCAGGCTGACGTTGACCCTATTGAGTCCGGCTTTCTTCAGCTCTTCGGCGCACCGGGCCAGCATAGTGCCGTTGGTGGTCAGCGAAATATCGTTTATGGTGCCGATATCGGCCAGCATCCCCACCAGGTCGGCCAAGCCCCCCCTCACCAGCGGCTCCCCGCCGGTAAGCCTTATCTTGTCTATCCCCAGCTCGGCGGCGGCTCTGGCGATGGTGTAGATTTCCTCGTAGCGCAGGATGTCGTCGTGCGACAGCGGGCAGACGCCGCTAACCGGCATGCAATAGACGCAGCGCAGGTTGCAACGGTCGGTGACCGAGATGCGCAGGTAGTTTATGGGACGCTGGAAAGAATCGGAAAGTCCGGTCATGATAACACTCTCAACGGTTATTATACAGGAAAGTGGGGGTGCTAGGCTATAACAGGCAGCATAGGCTGTATGGCATAAGCACGTCGGCGGCGATGCAATCGTATTACCTGAACACTACCGACGGGTTAACCTCTTAAGTAATTCCCTCGCCCTTTCCGCCGCCCTACCCCGATGACTGACCTTATTCTTTTCATCTGGCGACAACTCAGCCATCGTTTTGCCTAATTCAGGTAGATAAAAGATGGGGTCGTAGCCGAAGCCCCTATTCCCCTTTGGCTTTAAGGCAATAAAACCCTCGCACTCACCGGAGCAAAGCTCGACCTCGCCCTGTGGAGTAGCGATGGCGATGACGCACCTGAAACGCGCTTGACGCTTTTCCTGGGGCACTCCCTGCATCTTGGCCAGCAGGTAGTTTACCCTATCGGCATCCGAGGCGTTTTTTCCGGCATAGCGCGCCGAGAGCGTTCCCGGCTCGCCCCCTAAAGCGTCGACTTCAAGTCCAGAGTCGTCGGCCAGGGTCAGCAAGCCGCTTTCGGCAGCCAGCGCCGTCGCCTTTAGACGGGCGTTCTCCTCAAAGGTCTTACCCTTCTCCTCGACTTCGGCACTGATGCCCACTTCGGCGGGCGTAACCAGCTCGAAAGGTACCCCCGAAAGCAGGCTCTTATACTCGCGCGCCTTGCCCGGGTTGTTCGTCGCCAGGAGGAGCTTGGGCATGCTATTCCTCCAGGTCGACGAACCTGCTTTTAAGCTTCTTATAGACCTCGGGCATGGTGGTGTATTCCATTTCTTCCAGCGGCAGGCGGTGCGGCTCGAAAGGCCCGTGCCGGCGCATGTAATCGGCCACATCAAGAGCCTGCTGGCGGGCGTTATCGAAGGACTTATCGGCAAACATATCCCGCGGTCCCACCAGCTTGCCTCCGGAAAGCTGAAAGCCGAGGGCGGTCACTCTGGGCGGCCCATCGAATCGAGTCGGCGTACTGTCCTCAACCGAAACCGGCATCAGGGGCCCGTGGTGCGAGCCCCGCATCCACCCCTCCACCAGCAGTGGCAGTGTAAACGGCTCCACCACCTCGCCCACGGCGGGGAAGTCCCCCTGGGAGCGCACGATGCAGACGGGGTCGTCCTTACCCACGTACCTGCCGGCCAGCAGCGACAAGCGCTGGGTGGAAGAGGCGGCGGCAATCTCACCCGTGGCGCGGTGAAAGACGTTTTTTACCATGAAGCGCGAAGGCGCCCCGATGAAAACGAGCAGGTCGTAAATCTCCTCGGGGGCGTTAAAGGTTATCTTCTTGTGCTCCTTGACGTCCTGCACCTCGAAGGCAAAGCCCTGGTGCATATTTGAGGCAATGACTAAGCCGATGGTGTTAA
>DAOUMR010000010.1:0-3681 GCA_034409905.1 Dehalococcoidales bacterium
ACCGACGTTGCCGGGGGCATCTACCGAGGTCACCGGGTTGATATTGAGACCGGGACCGACCTCAAGCTCAGCTTGGGCGAGATTAAAGGCTTCATCCTCCACCTCAACCAGGTAGGTCCCCGGATCCAGCTCAGGCACGACAAACCTAGACTCAAAGCCGCCGCAGTCGTTAGTATCATAATCACCGGTGATATAAACCACATCGCCATCAAAGTAAACGATAATGTCGGAATCTTCGCCAAAGCCAGAGCCACTAACTGTTACCTCATTACCCACCGAGGCCGGGGCGGGACTTAGGGTTACCTCAGGCTGCACCGTGAAGGTAACCTGGCCGCTGTGCCCCCCATCATCCTCAACCGTTATGGTGTGTTCGCCAGCGACGCTTTGCGGGATTATCACCCGTGAGGTAAAGCTGCCGTTGCTCTTAAACCTTCGGTCACCGCCGCCGCTGGCGATATCAATTTTATCGCCATCATACGATACCTGAATATCGTCATTGCCATCAAAACCAACGCCGCTCAGCTCAACCTCGGTGCCTACCGGACCCTTGGTCGGGTTAAAGTCGGTGATGCCGATTACGGTGAACTCGGCATACGCCTTTATCACATCCTCACCGACATAGGTAATGTAGAAATAGTAGGTGCCGCCATGGACATCGGCGCTGTCTTTACTGTCGTTAAGCACCGCGGGGATTTCGATAGATTTGGAAAACTCGCCCTTCTCATCGGTGGGGATTTGCGACAGATAGCGCCAGTAGATATTGTCGTAATAATCAATCTCATCGCCGACATCGAGGGCATCACTGGAAAAATAGATATAAACATAATTGAAGTGGGCACCGCCGCTCATTGCAAAATTAGTGCCACTAACGGTAACCTGGTCGCCGGGTTCACCCTCTTCCACATCAAGGGTAATGGCTTCGTTGATAGCCGAGGCTGGTAGGGCGGGAATAACTACCATCAGCAGGGAAAGAATTACAGCTACAGCCAGAATACTGAAAAATTTCTTATGCTTCACCTTTTACCTCCGTCTTCTCACATCTGAACGAACCTGAAACTATTATAAATAATAATAAGACTACGGCGGAGCTATGTCAATTCAACTTTGGTAACGACAAAATACCGTTACTCCGTAACGACAAAATAGCGTTGACGGTAATAGAACAATTGTGCTAGTATGGCGGCACCGGTTCGAGAGGTTTCAAGGCTTTGTCTGAGAGCGATTTGGATTTGTTGCCGGAGTATTGCCGATACCAGGACGATGGGTGCGAATTTGCCGATTCCTGCTTGAACTGTCCCTTTCCCGAATGTATCTACGCCCAGCCCGGGGGCAGGCAGCAGTGGCTTAAAAGCTTAAGGGATAAAGAGGTGCTGCAACTTCACAGCCAGGGTAAGGGCGTTAAAGAGCTGGCCGAGATGTTTGGCACCAGCCAACGCACCATCCAGAGAATACTCAAAAGAGACAGGGATAGCAACTCAAAAAATCAAGCTTTCGGGGGCGCCAATGAATAAGACTTCTATCACCAGCCAGTTAAACCGCCTGGATACCGACCGTCTAAGGGCTTACCGGCAACTGCTTGATTTCTACCACGGCCGGCAGTGGGAGGGGCGAGAGCGGCGGGGGGAGAAACGGCTGACCTTTAACTACACCAAGGTCTTCATCGACAAGATTACCTCTTATCTGATGTCGGGCATCAGCTTCGTCGTCGAAGCCGCCGAGGATTCGGCCGAGGCTAAAACAAAAGCGCGGAGGGCCGAAACCGCCCTGAACCAGGTCTATGAAGAGAACAACCTGGAACAGCTCGACCTGGAGACCGAGATTGATTGCGCCATTATGGGCGATGCCAGCTACAAGGTCACCTGGGACGGCGAAGTCAAAAGGGTGCGCATTACTGCCCCCGACGTCCAGGGGCTCTATGCCTGGTGGCTGGGGGACGACATCTCAAGAGTCTGGAGGGTTGCCTCCCGATACCAGCTTTCCGCCGAGGAGAGCGAGTTCCTCTATAAGATGAAGCCCAAGGGCAAGCTGGCGACTATCGTCGAGCTCTGGACGGACGCCGAGTTCGAGCTTTACCTGGACGACGCCCTCATCGAGAAGAAGCCCAACCCCTACGGCGGCATCCCCTTTATCATTTATCCCAACCTCAGGGAGCCCAAGCGGTTCTGGGGCATCTCCGATTTGACCCAGATTATGGAGTCGCAGCGGGAGCTTAACCGGGCGATGTCGCAGCTGTCCCGCATACTTGAGCTTTCGGGCAACCCCATCGCCGTGCTGGAGAACGTTGAGGAGTCCGAGGATATCGCCGTCAGGCCCGGCGCGGTCTGGAACATCCCCGAGGACGCTAAAGCCTACCTGCTCGATTTGTTGCAGGGGGGCGGGGTGGAGCTGCACATCGATTATATCAATGTGCTCTACAGAATCCTGCACGACATCTCGGAATCGCCGCGGGCTGCCTTCGGCGGCACCGAGCGCGACCTTTCCGGAGTCGCCCTCGAGATTGAGCTCAATCCCCTGCTGCAGAAGGTGAGGCGAAAGCGGATTATCCGCACCGCCGTCTATAACCAGCGCAACCGCATGATTTTGAGGCTGCTGGAGAGGTACCAGGGCGAAAGCTTCGGCAAAAACCGCCTGCGGGTGGTCTGGAAGCCGATACTGCCCCAGGACCTGAGCCGGCTGGTGGCTAACGAGCAGACGCTGGTCCAAAGCGGCATTCATTCTAGGCGGCGGGCGATGGACGAAATCGGCGTTAAGGACGCCGAGGGCGAGTTCAAGCGGTGGCTGGAAGAGAGAGAAGCCATCCTCAATATGAATAAAAACAACAACAAACAGCTTAACACTAAGTCGACGGGAGAGAGGGAGAGAGTCTCCGCCGACCGAGTTAAAGACTCTTCGAGTTAAAAACTCTCAGAGTTTAAGAAATCTCCATCAAGGAGGTGACCAATTGCCCGATAACAAACAGGAACCGAACCCCAACGGGGAGGAACTGGAAAGTTCCCGGGTGGCGGAGCTGGAGGGGCTGATTGCCGAGAGGGACGAGGCGCTGGCGGCCAAGGAGCAGCGCCTCGCCGAACTGGAGCAGGCTCTGGCCGAGAAGGACGAACAGGTTGCTGCCCTGACCCAGTCGGCGGCGGAGCTGGAGCAGAAGCTGGCTGGACTGGAAGAGAGCCTGGCTCAGGCGATATCAAGCTACCGGGCGCTTACCGTCAAATACAACCCCAGCGTTTCCGAGGAGCAGATAGTCGGCGACAGCATCGAGGAGATTGATGCTTCCCTGGCCAGCGCCCAGGCCCTCATCAACCGGGTAAGGCAGGAGCTGGAGGCGGAAATGGCCGCCGCCAGGATACCGGCCGGGGCGCCGCAGAGGACGCCCGCCGACCTGTCCGCCCTATCCCCCAGGGACAAGATTCAATACGCCATAGGCGAAAGGAGATAGAAAATGGCTTTAACATTAGAAGAGGCATCCAAGCTATCCAACGATATGCTGCTGCAGGGGGTGGTCGAGACCATCATCAAGGACTCGCCCGTCCTCAAGCAGCTGCCCTTTATCGAGATTGTGGGCAACGTCCTGACCTATAACCAGGAAAAGACCCTGCCCTCCATCGACTTTTACAATGTCGATGAAACCTGGACGGAATCGACACCGACCTTCGAGCAGAAAACGGCTTCCCTGAAGATTATGGG
>DAOUMR010000011.1:0-12166 GCA_034409905.1 Dehalococcoidales bacterium
TACCTTCAAGTTCTGTGAGGTGCCCACTACGGGGGTCAAGGTGCAGCGGGGGATGACTCACGATGGGCTGGGTATCTATCTGTCCAAGATAATTGAGAAGGCGCCGGGACCCACCGCCGATATCGTTAAAATCCTCAAAGAGACCCATACCGACGTCGTCCTTAACTACCTGCCGGTGGGCAGCGAGGAAGCCACCAAGTGGTATATCGAGCAGGTCTTGGCCGCCGGCTGTGGCTTTATCAACTGCATCCCGGTCTTTATTGCCCGCGAAAAGTACTGGCAGAAGCGCTTCGAGGAGAAGGGGCTGCCCGTTATCGGCGACGACATCAAGTCGCAGGTGGGCGCCACCATCGCTCACCGTGTCCTCACCCGACTCTTCCGTGACCGCGGGGTAAAGCTGGAGCGCACCTACCAGCTGAACTTCGGCGGCAATACCGATTTCTACAATATGCTGGAGAGGGAAAGACTGGAATCGAAAAAGATATCGAAGACAACTTCCGTCACCTCTCAGCTTGACTACGAGATGGACCCCAAGGATATCCATGTCGGCCCCAGTGATTACGTCCCCTGGCTGCTCGACCGCAAGTTCTGCCACATCAGGATGGAGGGGCGCACCTTCGGTGACGTCCCCCTGAATCTTGAGTTGAAGCTTGAGGTCTGGGACAGCCCCAACTCGGCGGGGGTGGTCATTGATGCCATAAGGTGCTGTAAGCTCGCCTTAGACCGTGGACTTAAGGGGGCTTTGATATCTCCCTCGTCCTACTTCATGAAATCGCCACCCGTCCAGTACACCGATGACGAGGCTCGCCGCAACGTGGAAGAGTTTATCGCAGCTAATAAACCAGTGGAGAGCACGCCCGTTTGATTGATTCGCCACGGAGGTTTGGGTAGGGCGGTGAAGATAGCATTGGTTTCGCCGTATGATTTCGCCTATCCCGGCGGCGTCTGCATTCACATTTCCTGCCTGGAGCAACAGTTTACCCGTATGGGGCATGAGGTCAAGGTCATCGCCCCGGCCTCAAAGGCTATCTCCGGCTTCGGCGACAGGTTCATTCCCATCGGCAGACCCCGCCCCATCCCCACCGGCAGCGGCACCATCGCCCGACTTACTCTGTCAGTGCGACTCTCTTCCCGGATAAAAGAGGTCCTCGAGCGGGAAAAATTCGATATCATCCACCTTCATGAGCCTTTAATGCCCATGCTGTGTACCACTGTGCTCCGCCTGTCGAATACGGCCGTGGTGGGCACCTTTCACGCCACTGACGGCCGACCGGGTTATAACCTGGGGCGGCCCTTTAGCAAGTTTTTCTTAAAGAGGTGGTTCCGCAAGCTCGACGGCAAGATTGCCGTCTCTAAATCGGCTATGGAGTTCGCCCACGGGCACTTCCCCGGCTACTACAACATCATCCCCAACGGCGTCGATTTAGAGCATTTCTCCCCCGATGTGGCGCCCATTGAGGAGTTCAAGGATGGCAAGCTTAATATCCTCTTTGTCGGCCGTATGGAGAAACGCAAGGGCCTTAACTATCTGCTCGACGCCTTCGCGCGGGTTAAGCAGGAGATACCCAACTCGAGGCTCATTGCCGTCGGCCCCGGCACGCGGCTGCGGCGCAAATACGAGAAAAGGGTGGCTAAGAAAAAGCTTCAGGATGTCGTCTTTGTCGGCTTTGCCAGCTACGAAGACTTGCCCCGCTACTACCAGACCGCCGATATTTTCTGCGCCCCCGCCACCGGCGCGGAGAGCTTCGGCATTGTTCTGCTGGAGGCGATGGCGATGGCTAAGCCGATTGTGGCCTCCAACATAGA
Source organism: Dehalococcoidales bacterium (assembly GCA_034409905.1). Classification (GTDB taxonomy): domain Bacteria; phylum Chloroflexota; class Dehalococcoidia; order Dehalococcoidales; family BS750m-G39; genus E44-bin88. The sequence goes on from DAOUMR010000011.1 coordinate 1,807, forward strand.
GGGTTACGCTGGCGTGATAAGCGACGGCGTTGATGGGGTGCTGGTGCCCCCCAGAGACAGCCAGAGCCTGGCCCAGGCTTTAATCTCCCTTTTGGGCGACGGGCCGCGGCGCCGGGAGATGGGGGCTCAGGGGAGGGCTAAAGCCCTTAAGTTTGGCTGGGACAGTATTGCCGGCACTATCCTGGACTATTACCACCGGGTGCTCGGTGAGCCGCCTTGGAAGAAGAAATTCCCCGAGTCTAAAGCGACGCCGATTTTAGTTTAAGCCAAAAGCGGGAGTAATACCATTTCACAAAAAACGGTCTCCACAGGCGGTCTCTACCAGTTTCGCCGCACCATAGCCTATTACCTTACCCAACCGGCGGCGCGGGTTTTAGCCCGGACACCGTTCACCCCCGATGTTATAAGCTGGTTGGGCTTCGCCGTAGTCCTGGGGGCGGCGGCGCTTATTGGCACGGGACACCCCTTCGCCGCTGGCTTTGTCGTGCTGGCGGCGGGCTATTTCGACATCCTGGATGGAGCCTTGGCCCGGCATACCGGACGGGTTACCCCCTTCGGCGGTGTCCTCGACTCCACCCTCGACCGCCTGTCCGATGCGGCGCTATTGGTGGCTATTCTGGTCTTTTTCGAAAACACGCTGTGGCTGGTGCTGTTGGTCTTTCTGACCATGGTGGCTTCGCTGCTGGTGAGCTATATACGTGCCCGGGCGCTGAACGCCGGCCTGGAACCGGGGAGGGGAATCTTTACCCGTTCCGAGAGGATAATCGTGCTGGCGCTGGGGCTATTATTAAGCAGCCTGACCAACGCCCTGGTTATCGCCCTGGCCGTTATCGCCGCCTCCAGCTTTTTCACCGCCGGCCAGCGCCTATTCTATGCCTGGCGAGATAGTAAAAAGAAATAACCCTTTATTTGGGATAGGGTTTGTGTTATAAAGAAAGCTTGGAGGGGGGATAATGCCGGTTATCGCTGTTGTTGGCGCCCAGTGGGGGGATGAGGGGAAGGGCAAGGTGGTTGACATGCTGGCTCAGCGGGCCAGGATGGTCGTCCGTTTTTCCGGCGGTGACAATGCCGGTCATTCCGTGGTCAACCCCCACGGCGCGTTCAAGCTACACCTTATTCCCTCGGGCATCTTTAACTCCAGGGTGGCCTGCATCATCGGCAACGGCGTGGTCATCAACCCCAAGGTCCTCATCGGCGAGATAGATGACTTAAATAAGCGCGGCGTGACTACCGATAACTTGTTCATCAGCGACCGGGCTCACCTGATTATGCCCTATCACCTTCTCCTCGACGGGCTGGAGGAGGAGGCGCGGGGGGGCAAGGCGATAGGCACCACCCGCAAGGGGATAGGCCCTGTCTTTGCCGATAAGGCCGCCCGGCTGGGCATAAGGGCCGGTGATTTGCTGGACAGGGAAGCGCTGCGGGAAAGGCTGAGCACCGTAATCGACTACAAAAATACTATTCTGACCAAGGTCTACGGGGCTAAGCCCCTATCATTGGACGAGGTCTATAAACAATACTGCCAGTACGGCGAGCGACTGGCGCCCCATATCCGTGAGACGTCCATAATGCTCGACGAGGCGGTGAACAAAGGTGAGTTGGTGATACTGGAGGGGGCTCAGGGCGCTCTGCTCGACCCCGATTTCGGCACCTACCCCTATACCACCTCTTCATCGCCCCTGGCGGCGGGGGCCTGCCTGGGTGCGGGCCTGGGTCCGACCAAGCTCGACCGCGCTGTGGGCGTCTATAAGGCTTACTGCACCCGCGTCGGCGGCGGGCCTATGCCCACCGAACTGCACGACGAAATGGGCGAGATGATTCGGGAGAGGGCGCATGAATACGGCACCACCACCGGCCGGGCGCGCCGCTGCGGCTGGCTCGACGCCGTTGCTGCCCGCTTTAGCAGCCGGGTCAACGGCCTGACCGGGGCAGCCATTACCCGCCTCGATATCCTCGACATCCTGCCCAGCCTCAAGATATGCGTCGCCTACGAGCTGGACGGTAAAAAGATTGACTATTTTCCGGGCAACATTGCCGCGCTGGCGCGCTGTAAACCCGTCTACGAAGAGATGCCCGGCTGGCAGACCGATACCACCGCTATCCGCCGTTTCGATAAGCTGCCTGTGGCCGCCCGTAACTATGTATTAAGGATTGAAGAGCTTATCTCCTGCCCGGTCAACCTTATCTGCGTGGGGCCGGAGCGGGGACAGACTATCGAGAAGACGCCTATCTTGTAGTTACTGCTCGATGCTATAATGGCGGTAGGGGAGATTATAGGCGATGAGTGGTTCTATCTCCAATAGCCGCTGGTTTCTCTGGCTGGCTCGAGCTCTTGTCTTGGCTTCGGCGGTGGGTGTTTTTATCTCGATTTACTTCTTCTACGACCCCCACTTCTACCCCTTCACCATCACCGGAATAAGCCAGCCGTTCAGCCAGGCGATTCTGGCCGGGGGAAGCTTGCTGGTTCTGACTGGCCTCATGTGGTTCTTTCCGGGTGTCGGCAGTGTCCTGGCCCTGTTGTGGCTATTGTTCAGGTTTATCCAGGATTTTTCGGTGCTCCACGACCTGCCGCCGTTGCCTCTTTATTTTAGTCTCTACGGGATGTTTATCGTCGGCAGTGTCATGCACCTCGTTATCGCCGTGCTCAAAGAGAAGGTACCAGGGACTGCAGCCAGGGCTGGCATACGGCTGCGCTGGGCGGCTCGCATACTGAGCCTCGTCTCCTTGGCGGCCTTTATCATTGCCTTTAGCTGCGTAACGCGCCCTGCCTGGTTTCTCCTGGTCCTTGTTCCCGTAATTCTCTTGGCGGCGGTTGCCTGGTTTTGGTCTGTTCTTGGCGGTGTTCTTATGATAGCGGGCAGCGTTATCGCCCTGGTTAATATCCTGCCCATGAACTACGACACCTTTTACCTCATGGCGCTTGTCGTGCCCTGGATAATTTTTGGTGTAGCTGGTATCCTGTATCTAATATCGGGCTGGTTACGGCGAAGGCACCCGTCTTAATAGCGGAGGATTTGAGATGGCAACGGTGAGAAATACTACCGAGCAGGATATACCGCGCATCCTGGAGCTTTACGAAGAGCTGACGGGCGAGCGCCACGACCTTACCCGGCATGAGACAGAGCCGGTTTTTGCCGAAATCAGCGCTATGACCGGCCACGAGCTTTTGGTGGCTGAGGAAGACGGCGTGGTGGTCGGCACCATGGTGCTCTTAATCGTGCCCAACTTCTCCCACGGCGCTCTGCCTTGGGCGATTGTGGAGAACCTTATCGTTGACCCCGCCCACCGCCGCCGGGGGATTGGCCGCCTGCTTACAGACTACGCCATCGCCCGCGCCCGCGAAGCGGGCTGCTACAAGCTCCAGCTCTTAAGCAGCACGAAACGCCGTTTGGCTCACTGGTTCTATAAGAGGCTGGGCTTTAAGAGGTCCGCCTACGGCTTCCGCATGTATCTTTAGCCTTCTGCTGTTTAGCCCTTTAACCCCTTCCCACCCAAAACCCTTTCCCTGCCCCACCTTGTTTAGCGTGCGTTGTTTGGTCCCAACCCAGCCCGCCCTAATGAGTAAACTCCTTAACCTGGGGGTACGTTGCCCCACTCCCATTTTGGCATTCCCGTGCTCTTTAGTGTCATTCCCGCGAAGGCGGAAATCCAGCCTCTCTTCTCCACCCCTGTCATTGCGAGGAGCGCAGCGACGAAGCAATCCCAAGGTTTAATGGGGAATCTTCGAAAGCGCTGGTAGCTAAGTTAATGCCTAAGCGGTGAGACCTGATAAAAGACTCTACACCTTCAGGTCAATCTGGTATTTCTTTAAGGTCTCTTTGATGATTTCGGCCGACTTTTGACTAACTTCGACCAGGGGCAAACGCGGCTTGCCGACGTTGAAGCCGATGTGGTTGAGGGCGTACTTTAGCGGCGCCGGGCTGGTCTCAATAAAGAGCGCGTCCTCCAGCGGCAATAGCTTGCGGTGAATGGCGGCGGCTTCGGCGAGCTTTCCACTAAGGATATTATCCATCATCCTCTTAATCTGCTTGCCCACCAGATGGGTGACCACGCCGATGGTGCCGTAGCCTCCCAGGGCCATGATGTGGAAGGTGTCGTTGTCGTTGCCGCTCCAGATGAGGAAGTCCTTGCTGGCGGTGTTGAGCGTCCGGGCTACGTGGCTCATATCGCCGTTAGCCTCCTTGACGCCGACGATGTTCTTTATCTGGCTTAATCTGGCTATGGTCTCCACCGACATGTTGATAACCACCCGCCCGGGTATATTGTACATGATGATGGGCAGGCTGGTGCTTTCGGCGACGGCCTTGAAGTGCTGGTAGATGCCCTCCTGGGTGGGCTTGTTGTAGTAGGGGACGACCAGCAGGCAGCCGTCAACACCGATTTTCTCCGCCTTCCGGGTGGCTTCCACGGCTTCGGCGGTGCTGTTAGAGCCGGTGTATGCGATAATCGTCCCGCGCTGGCCCACCGCCTCTTTAACCTCAGTGAAGAGGCGCATCTCCTCATCCCAGCTCAGCGTCGGCGATTCACCGGTGGTGGCTGCCACCACCACCCCGTCGCTCCCCGAATCAATCAGGGCCAGCGCCAGTTTCTTAGCCTGCTCGTAGTTAACCGCCCCCTTTTCGTCGAAGGGTGTGGCCATAGCCGTCAGCAATCTGCCCAGTGGCTTCATTTCGCTTCCTCCCCGGGATGCAGCCAGTCCCTCTTAATCATCTCCTCGGCAATCTGGATGGTGTTGAGCGCGGCGCCCTTGCGCAGGTTATCAGCGACAATCCACATCACCAGACCGTTGGGGTGGGAGGCGTCGCGGTGAATACGCCCGACGAAGACCTCGTCGGTGCCCGCCGCCGACCAGGGCTGGGGATAGAGGCTGATGGCGGGGTCGTCCAGTATCTTTATCCCCGGCGCCTTAGCCAGGATACGCTTGGCTTCATCGGGGGCCATCGGCTGGGAGAACTCTATGTGCACCGCTTCGCTGTGGCCGATAAAGACGGGCACGCGGGCGCAGACCGCCGAAATGGCGATATCGGGGGCATGCATTATCTTCCTGGTCTCCTCCACCATCTTCCACTCTTCCTTGGTGTATTCGTTGTCCAGGAAGACGTCTATCTCGGGCAGTACGTTGAAGGCTATCTGGTGGGGATAGACGTGGGGGACGGTGGTCTGCCCGTCCAGCACCTGCTTGGACTGCTCGGTCAGCTCCTCTACCGCCGCCGCGCCCGTGCCCGATACCGACTGATAGGTGGCGACGACCAGGCGCTTTATGGGGTTGACCTTGTGCAAAGGGTTCAGCGCCACCACCATCTGTATTGTGGAGCAGTTGGGGTTGGCGATAATCCCCTTATGCCACTTGATGTCTTCGGGGTTAATCTCGGGCACTACCAGCGGCACCTTGGGATCCATGCGCCAAGCCGAGCTGTTATCAACGACCACAGCCCCTGACTGGGCGGCTATGGGCGAGAAGTAACGACTCGTTTCCGCCCCCGCCGAGAAGAGGGCGATATCTATCTTCTTGAACGACTCTGGGGTTGTCTCCTTGACCACCACCTCGTCGTGGTTGACGAACATCTTCTTGCCCGCAGAACGGTCTGAGGCCAGAAGTTCAATAGAGTCCATGGGGAAGCTGCGCTGCTCCAGGACATTGATGAACTCCTGCCCCACCATTCCGGTAGCGCCAACTATAGCTACCCTGTATCCCTTCATCATTATTTCTCCAGGCCTAAAAGACTATCCAGTCCGTAGATTAAACCCTTTTTCTTGGTCACTTCCTTGATGGCCAGCATAACGCCAGGCATATAGCACTCGCGGCCACTGGTATCGTGGCGGATGCTCAGCGTTTGCCCCGCCCCGCCTAAGATGACCTCCTGGTGGGCTAATAGCCCCGGCAGGCGCACGCTGTGAATGCTGATGCCTTCCACCTGTTTCCCCCGACTATCCGTTTTCTCCCCTGCTGGGCTGGCAAACGGCTTGCCCCGGGCCTGGGCCATAGCCTTAGCCGTAGCCAGGGCGGTGCCCGAAGGCGCATCCAGCTTGCGCTCATGGTGCAGCTCAATAATCTCGGCAAAGTCAAGGTATTTGCCGGCTATCTTGGCCAGGTGCATCATCAGCACCGCGCCCAGCGCAAAATTGGGCGCAATCACTATACCCACGCCCTTGGCTTTGGCCAGGCGGTCAATCTCTTTGATATCCTCGGCGCTCATGCCGGTGGTGCCGATGACCAGGTTAACGCCGCGCTCGGCGGCTAGTTCCACCAGCGGCATCACGGCCTTGGCGTTACTGAAATCGACCACTACCTCCGGCTTACAACTGTTAAGGATGCTCTCCAGCTCTTTAGAAAGGGGAATTCTAGCTGAGCCGTCGGGCAAAGTCAAGTGGTCCTGGGTCGCCTTGATGTCGGTAGCGCCTACGAGCTGCATCTCGGGTTCACGGCATAGGGCGTCGACCAGTGTTTGCCCCATCTTGCCCAGCGCGCCGTGAACGGCTACCCTTATCGGCTTCATCGCCGGCGTCCTCTGTCGGGCCCCCGATTGTGGAAGCCGCCTTTATTCCGAGGGGGGCGGGAATCGCGCTGCGAGCGGAAGGGGTAGTCTTTAGAGGGCCCGCCCTGAGGCCTGCCTCCGGGCACAGGCGCTCTGGGCTCTTTTTCAAAGACCGCCCGCCGCGACAGGTTTACCCGTCCCATATCGTCGATGTTAATCACCTTAACTGTTACCTCGTCGCCGATTTTGACCACGTCCTCGACCTTGTCCACCCGGTAGTCCTCAAGCTCGCTGATGTGGATTAGCCCCTCTTTGCCGGGGAGAATCTCCACCATGGCGCCGAAGTTCAGTATCCGCGTCACCTTTCCCGTGTAGATGGCGCCAACCTCGACCTCTTTGGTCAGGCTCTCGATAATCCCGATAGCCTTGCGGGCCGATTCCTCGTTAGTCGCGCCGATAATAACCGTGCCGTCGTTATCGACATCGATGGTCGTCTTGGTCTCCTCGATAATCGACCTTATCGTCCTGCCGCCGGTGCCGATGACGGCGCCGATCTTATAGGGGTCGATGGTTATCTTGTACATTCTGGGCGCATATTTGCTGATTTCAGCCCGGCTGGCGCTGATGGTCTGCCCCATCTTTTCCAGTATAAATAGCCGCGCCTGGCGGGCCTGTTCCAGCGATTTTTCTATAATTTCGGTGCTTACGCCCTTGAGCTTGGTGTCCATCTGCAGGGCGGTAACGCCCTTGGTGGTGCCGGCTATCTTAAAGTCCATGTCCCCGTAGGCATCTTCGATGCCCTCGAGGTCGGTCAGGACAACGTATTTCCCGTCCTCACCGGTGATGAGTCCCATAGCTATTCCCGCCACAGCGGTCTTGGTCGGTATGCCCGCGTCCATCAGCGACATGCTTGAGGCGCAGACGCTGGCCATAGAGGTACTGCCGCTGGAGCTCAGGACCTCGGAAACCAATCGTATGGTATAGGGGAAGTCCTCGGCTTCGGGCAGTATCGGCTCGATGGCTCGCTCGGCCAGAGCCCCGTGCCCGATTTCACGCCGCCCCGGCGAGCCGATGCGCTTGGTCTCGCCACTGGAGAAGGGCGGAAAGTTGTAGTGGTGGATAAACCGCTTACTTTCCTCAATGCCCAGCCCGTCGAGCATCTGCTCCTTGCCCACCGAGCCCAGCGTGGTGATGGTCAGGACCTGGGTCTGTCCCCGCGTAAACAGTGCGGAGCCGTGGGTGCGGGGCAAAAGCCCTACCTCACAGCTGATGGGCCTGACCTCATCTAGTCCCCGCCCGTCAAAACGCTCCCCCTTATCCAGTAGGTAGCTTCTTATTTCATCCCTGATTCGGCTCTCCAGGGCGCTCGCGATATCCTCTTCGGCGAACGTCTCGCAAAGGCTCTCCACCAGCTCCTTCCTCAGGGCGGCGAGGGCGTCTTCCCGCTGTTGCTTTTCCTTATGCTTGAGGGCCGGTGCCAGCTTTTCATCAACTATGGGCGCGATGGCCGCCAGCGCCTCGGGGTTGACCTCGACTACTGGGGCTTCCAGCTTGGGCTTGCCGCAGGCCTGCTGCAATTGCTCCTGAAGCTTGATAATATCCTGATTGGTGCGGTGCGCGAGCTCTATCGCCTTGAGCACGATTTCCTCCGGAGCCTCTCTGGCGCCGGCCTCCACCATGACGATGGCTTCCTTGGTGCTGACCACGACTAGGTCGAGCTGGCTGTCTTCCAGCTGGGCCAGGGTCGGGTTCAAGATAAGCTCATTGTTTATGTAGCCGATGTGGACGGCGCCTATGGGCCCATCGAAGGGCACCTCCGAAATCGAAAGCGCCGCCGAGCCGCCGATGACGGCCAGTATATCGGGGTCGTTTTCCTGGTCGGCGGAAAGGACGGTGACGATAATCTGGATGTCACGGCGCCAGGCCTTGGGCAGCAGGGGGCGTATCGGGCGGTCGGTCTGGCGGCTGGCCAGGGTTGCCTCCTGGCTGGGGCGTCCCTCGCGGCGGATAAAGCCGCCGGGTATCTTGCCGGCGGCGTAGAGCCTTTCTTCGTAGTCGATGGTCAGGGGCAGAAAATCTACCCCTTCGCGGGGCTCGTCGCTGGTGCAGACGGTGACCAGGACTACGGTATCCCCGTAGCGGGCGGTTACCGCCCCGTCGGCCTGTCCGGCCAGCTTTCCGGTGTCGATAATAAGCTTCCTCCCCCCAACCTCACACTCAAAAGAATTAGGTGTTATCAAAATAGCCTCTCCCCAAATTTACTTGCGCAGACCGAGCTGGGCAATCAGGCTGCGATATCGGCCGACATCCTCTCGACTCAAGTAGGCGAGTAGCCTTCTTCTCTGTCCCACCAGCTTCAGCAGCCCCCGTTGCGTGTGGTAATCGTGACGATTGGCCATCATATGCCCGGTCAACTGGTTTATCCTTTCGGTGAGCAAGGCTATCTGAACTTCAGTAGAGCCTGTATCTCCCTCACGGAGCCCGAATTTGCCTATGACTTCGCTCTTCTTCTCTTTTTCCAAGTTTATAACCCCTCTGTTCCCACTTATTCTATCAGATATGGATTATACTCTGAATCAACCGATTATAACACAACCAGTGACGACTGTAAATTTAGCTGATTATAAAATACGCTGCTTGACTTTACAAAAAATAGTGGTTATAGTTAGGGCTATAGTCGAAACCTTGGTAAGTGTTGCTCCCCAGCTTGCCCCCTGCCTAGCAGAGGACCCTCGGTGTAAATAGCATTACAAGCTATAGGTCCGACGAAGGGTTTTTAGAGCCAGGAGACTGCAACCAAGACAAGGGACTAACAAAATATGAGGAGGAGCAGTAAATGGCTCTGGAAGACAAGACCCTCGTATGCCGTGACTGCGGGCAGGAGTTCGTTTTCAGCGTCGGTGAGCAGGAGTTCTATCAGTCTCACGGTCTGCAGAACGAGCCCTCTCGTTGTCCGGAGTGCCGGGCGGCAAAGCGGAAAGAGCGCTGGGGCGACTACAAGCAGCCGCGTCAGATGTTCACCGTGACCTGTGCCGAGTGCGGCGTCGAAACCACCGTGCCTTTTGAGCCCAGAGAGGGACGCCCGGTCTATTGCAAAGAGTGCTACGCTAAGCAAAGAGAAAACGGCTAAGCCTACTCTATTTATATACCAACTAAATATACCATGAATGTTGGTAGCTGTCGGGTTAAGCTTCGCTTCCCCGAGAATCTATCGCTTAAGGGTAAGCGGCAGATATTGAAGTCTATTACCACTCGCCTCAGGAGCAAGTTTAATGTCTCCGTGGCTGAAGTGGACGACAACGACCTCTGGCAGCTAGCCACCTTGGGCATTGCCTGCGTCAGCAATAACAAGCGCTACACCAACGAAGTCCTGTCCAAGGCGGTGGACTTCATTATCAACGGCCGCTTTGAGCTAGAGATAGTGGACTATGAGATTGAGATTCTCACCGTTAGTTAAGCGGGGCTGACCGTGGATACCGCCGCCTTTCTGCACCATCTCACCGCTCAAGCCGCTTACAGCGGTCAGATAGCTCACCAGGAGCCTATCCCCCGCCGCCAGGCCAAACACGCCGAATTGGAAAAGCCCCTGCCCGACGCCCTTGAGGAAAACCTTAGCCGGCACGGCTTACTCCCTTTTTATACCCACCAGGCCCAGGCCATAAACCACGCCCGTCAAGGTAAAAACGTGATGGTGGCGACCTCCTCAGCCAGCGGCAAGACGCTTTGCTATAACGCCCCGGTGGTGGAGACGCTTATAACCCAGCGGGGCAGCTGTGCCCTCTACCTCTTCCCGACCAAGGCCCTGGCCCAGGACCAGCTGCGTACCCTTTGGGAGCTTTTCCACCCCAGGCTTTTGTCAACCGGGGACTTCGCCACCTTCGACG
>DAOUMR010000012.1:0-17576 GCA_034409905.1 Dehalococcoidales bacterium
TTCCGTCGCCTGGACGATAATCTCGGCCAGCTCCTTAGCCCTGGAGCCGGGGCGGTCTACTTTATAGAGGAACATGGAGTCCGCCGCCGCATGAATAAAGTCGATGATGTCGTCTAAGGAATGAGCCAGCTCGACGATATCCTCCCGGTCGAAGGGGGTGACGAAGGTGCGGTGCACCCGCGCTATAATGTCGTGGGTGATGGTATCCCCCTGGTGCTCAAGCTGGGTTATCTCGTCAACGCTGCCCTCGACATTCTTCCAGTCATCGACCATCTTCTTGAGACAGTGTGCCGCCGCCACCACGTTTTGCGCGCTCGCCTGAAAGAGGTCGAAGAACCTCTCCTCACGGGGAATAAAGGGAAACTTCACGCCCTTAAACCTCCTTCGCCCGCCGTGGGCATACCGAATAATCGCCCTTTGGAAATGAGGGGTATAACGGAGGAAATTGGCAACATAGCTACACCGTGAGTTTAGTCGAGGGCAAAATAATTGTCAAGAGATAAGGGTTATTGACAGACGGCGCTTTAGAGTCATAAACTTACCAGAGTTCACCAGATTTTTAAGCTAGTGTTAAAATCGGGTAGTTTGAAAAAACTAACAGCATATGCAAGATAGCTATCGACCCAAACCCGGCGACAGGATTTTCCGTCCCCGCCGCATCAAACGCGATAGGCTGAGAAGGGTGCTGGGCATCCCCGCCCTCTTCAGCGCCGGCTACGGAGATGTGGGCTCGTCCATTTACTATGCTCTGGGCATCGTCGCCCTAGTCGCTTTAGGCGCCACTCCTATCGTGCTGGCTATAGCCGGCATTATCTATATCTTCAACGCCCTGACCTATGCCGAGGGCAGCGCCATGCTGCCCGAAGCGGGCGGTTCGGCCAGCTTTGCCCGACACGGCTTTAACGACCTGGTCGGATTTATCGCCGGCTGGGCGCTGATGCTGAGCTACATCGTTACTATGGCTATCTCCGCCTACACTATCCCCCCCTACCTGGCTCATTTCTGGCCAATACTGAATGAGCCAGCCATCGGCACTACGGTCTCTATGGGCATCATTGCCTTCCTGATGCTAATAAACGTTCTGGGGATAAGAGAATCGTCGGGATTGAATATATTCTTCATCGCCATCGATATAACTACCCAGATTACACTCGTGGTCCTGGGCATCGTGTTGATACTGGCGGTAAACCCGGGAGTCTTGTTTCAGCATATGTTCGGGGCAGGCAACTGGCCATCGCCACAAAACCTGATTTTCGGCATCGCCATCGCCGCCCTTTGTTTTACCGGTGTCGAGACCGTATCTCAGCTGGCCGAAGAGACGCGGGCGCCAGCCAAGAGGATACCCCGCGCCTATATCCTGATGATAGTCGCCGTGCTTGTCCTTTTTGCTGGCATTTCCATAGTCGCCCTGTCAGCTATGACCCCTCAGGTGCTGGGCGACCCGGTAAACGGCTGGGCCCGAGACCCAGTGGCTGGCATCGCCGCCAATTTGCCCACCGAAGCCCTGCGGGACGTATTCGCCCCCTTAGTCGCCGTGCTGGCGGCATCCATCCTGCTCACCGCCAGCAATGCCGGGCTGATGGGTATCTCACGCCTTGCCTTCAACCTGTCTACCCACCACCAGCTACCGGCAACGCTGAGCCGGGTGCATCACCGTTTCCGGACACCCTATATCGCCATTATCCTCTTTTGCCTGATAGCCCTGCTGGTGCTAACGCCGGGCTTTTTCTCAGCCAACTTTTTTGTCGATTTAGGTGCCCTATACGTCTTTGGCTCCCTGCTCTGTTTTGCCCTGGCTCATGCCGCGGTTCTAAGCCTGCGCATAAGAAAACCCGAACTGGAACGGCCCTTTAAGCTCGGTTGGAGCATAATAATCTTGGGGAGGGAACTGCCCATAACGGCCATCCTCGGACTGGTCGCCACCTTCGGGATATGGATTATCATAATGATTACCCAGCCCTATAGCCGCTGGGTGGGGGCAATCTGGATGGTGATTGGCTTGATTGTTTACTGCATATACCGCTGGAAATCTCGTTTGCCTTTAGGCCACCTGCCCAAAGAACCGGGGGAGGGGGGATTGTAGAGCCGCCCCCGAGGGTCTATAATACAGTCCGGAAGCAACAGAAAGGCGATGGAGTTCAGTAAGATTGTGGTGCCGGTAACCGGCACTACCGCCGATGACGAGGTAGTGAAGCTGGCCTGCCAGCTGGCCAAGAAGAGCAAGGCTAAAATCTGGGCGGTCTATGTGCTCACCGTAAAACGCTCACTGCCGCTGGACGTCGAGATTACGCCCGACGTCAAGAAGGCAGAAGAAGTGCTGGACCACATCGCCACCGTGGCTGAAGACGAGGGCTACGAGGTGGAGACCGATCTGCTCCAGGCCCGCGAGGCGGGACCGACCATCGTTGACGAGGCTGTGGAAAGGGAGGCCGATTTAATACTGATGGGCGTCATCTACAAGCGGATTTTCGGGCAGTTCAGCCTGGGCAGCGTGGTGCCCTACGTCTTGCAGAACGCACCCTGCCAGGTTATACTCTATCACCAATATACTCCTTGACGAGCGAGGTTATGAAAGTAGTAATTATGGGCTGCGGCCGGGTGGGGGGGAGGCTGGCGGGGCTTTTGGACAGCGAGGGACACGAGGTTAGCATCCTGGACATCGAGGACTACAGCTTCCGCCGACTGCCGCCGGAATTTAAGGGCACCGCCCTGGTGGGCAACGGCACCGACGAGAACGCGCTAAAGAAAGCGGGCATCGAGCGAGCCGACGCCTTTATCGCCCTTACCCAGGGGGATAACCGCAACATCATGGCCTGCCAGATTGCCAAACACATCTTTAACGTGCCCCGGGTGCTCTGCCGCACCTACGACCCATTGCGCCAGGAGCTTTTCGGCTCGCTGGGCATCGAGACCTTCAGCCCGACCACAATATTCGCCCAGATGGTCAAGGAACAGCTGCTCAAGGAAAAGCCAAAAGGAGATAAGGCTAAATAATGTATATCATTATTATCGGCGGGGGACAGGTGGGCTATTACCTGGCCAAGGCACTGCTGGACGAGGGGCACGAGCTGCTGGTGCTGGAAAAGGACCCCGTCCGGACCGCCTTTATCTGTAACGAGCTGGGCAGTGTTTGCGTCCGCGGCGACGGCTGCGAGGTGACTACTCTGGCCGAAGCCGGGGCGGGGCGAGCCAACATGTTCGTCGCCGTTACCGGAGACGACGAGGATAACCTGGTCGCCTGCCAGGTCGCCAAGCATAAATTCAATGTGCGCCGCACCGTAGCCCGCACCAATAACCCCAAGAACGAGACTATCTTCAGGAAGATGGGCATTGACGTCACCATCAGCAGCACCAACATCATCCTGGAGAGCATCGAGGAAGAGGTGCCCACCCACCCAATATCGCACCTGCTGGACATCCAGGAGCAGGGGCTGGAGATTGTGGAGATAAAAATCCCGCCCCACTCCACCGCCATCGGCAAGACGGTGAAGGAGCTGCCGCTGCCGGCAGGGAACACACTGTCGCTGGTTATTCGCGGCCAGCAGAGGCCTTTCGCCCCCGACGAAGACACAGTTTTAGAGGCGGAAGACCAGATAATAGCCATCACCACCCCTGAGTCGGAGGAAGCGCTGGGGAACGCCCTCAGGGGCTCCTGAATATTTAGTCATAACCGGTGAAGCTAACACCAGGAGGCTTCCCGTGACCGCAGGCACGAACCGATTCTGGGCGCTGATTACCCTGCTGCTGATTGCCGTTATCGTTATCGGGGGCGTTGTTGCCTGGCAGAACTACCGCCCCAACCACCCCATCCAGATTAACCTCGCCGAGGAGACGAACGCCACCGAAGGCGTCGTCGCGGAAACCGAACCCCAGAAGATAGACATCAACCGTGCCGAAGCCTGGCTGCTGGAAGCGCTGCCCGGTATCGGGCCGGCTAAGGCGCAGGCTATCATCGATTACCGCCAGCAGAACGGGGGCTTTGGCCACATCGCTGAGATAACCGAGGTCCCCGGCATCGGGCAAGACATCTACGACAACATCAAGGAACTGATTACGGTAGGCGATTAAAAACCAAAAGGAAGGCCGTTGGCGCTTATCTACTTAAGCGGTGCCTTTGTCTTCGGCATCTTTCTGGGCTCGAGGCTGGCCCTGCCCTTTGCCCTAATCTTTATTGGGCTTATTCCCCTCCCCCTGCTCTTTTTCTTCCCCCACCGCCGTAAGCTGATAATAATAACCGCCGTCTGCCTCATCGCCTTCTTCGGCGGTGCCCTCTGTTACCAGGCAAGCCTACCCCCTGACGACGGCAGCCACATCAAGTTCTATAACGGCCAAACGGTTGAAATCGAGGGGGTGGTCAGCGCCGACCCTGAGGTCAGGGACAACGCCACCCAGATAAGGCTTTCGGTTAGCCGGATAAATCCTGAGGAAACGGGGTGGCGGGAGGTTGAGGGCGATATTCTGTTATTTGTTCCCCGCTACCCCGAATACGAATACGGCGATGTTTTAGTGGTAACGGGGGAGCTGGAGACGCCGACACAGTTCGACGACTTCGACTACAAGGGCTACCTGGAGCACCAGGGAATCTACGCCACCATGCGCTTCTACCGCTCGGAGGGGATAGAGCGCATAGATACCGGCCAGGGGGTTAAGCCTCTGGAGTGGATTTACTCGTTGAGGCACAGCCTTTCTGACAGCATCGCCCGGGTCATGCCCGAGCCACAGGCATCACTCACCCAGGGTGTTCTCCTCGGCATACGGTATAACATCCCCGCCGATATCAAATCCGAATTCGCCCAGACCGGCACCGCCCACCTGCTGGCTATCTCCGGGCTGCACTTAAGCATAATGGCGGGGATAATGCTCAGCATCGGCATCTGGCTCTTCGGCAAGAAGCGATATATCTATATCTGGCTGGCGCTGGGGGTTATCTGGTTCTACGCCATTCTCACCGGCTTTAACCCGCCCATAGTCAGGGGGGCGATTATGGCCAGCCTCTTTCTGAGCGCCGAGCTTCTGGGGCGGCAGCGCACCGCCATTACCTCGCTTGCCCTCGCCGCCGCCGTGATGGTGGGCATCGACCCGCCCGTACTCTTTGACGCCACCTTCCAGCTGAGCTTTTTAGCCATGGCCGGACTGATTTTCCTGGCGCCGCCGCTAACCGGCCTGGGCCGAAGAGCCGTCAAAGCCACGCTGGGGGATAAGGGCCTGGCCGTCTCTCTGGGCAACATCGTCAGCGACGGCTTCAGCGTGACCTTAGCCGCCACCATCGCCGTCTGGCCCCTGATTGGCTATTATTTCGGCGTCGTCTCCCTGGTGGGGCCACTGGCCACCTTCCTGGCCCTGCTAGCGCTGCCGGCCATCATCGTCATCGGGGTGGTTGCCGGGATTGTCGGGCTGTTTTTCGCACCCCTGGCCCAGGGCATAGGCTGGATTGCCTGGTTGTTTAATTCGTATATGCTCTTTATCGTGGGCGGCTTCGCCGCCCTGCCCATCTCTTCGGTGGAGGTAGGACAGGTTAGCCCCGCCTTCATCGCCGCCTATTATTGCGTCCTGATGGCCGTGGTCGGGCTCGTCAGCAAGCGTGGATGGGGGGAGAGGGCCAAAAGCTGGCTGGGGTCGGGGGCAAGGGGGTTTTCCCGCCTGCCCTGGAAGTGGGTTATACCGCCGCTGCTAACACTGGCGGCACTGACCTCGGTGGCGGCCATCACCATGCCCGACGATGAGCTTCACGCCAGCTTCCTCGATATCGGGCAGGGCGACGCCATTTTGATTCAGCGGGGCAGCCAGCAGGTCTTGATTGATGGCGGCCCCAGCCCCCAGACGCTGACTAGGGAGCTGGGCGAGCGGATGCCCTTCTGGGACCGGACGATAGAGCTGGTGGTACTGACCCACCCCCACGACGACCACCTCAGCGGGCTGGTCGAGGTCCTGAAGCGATACCGGGTGGAACAGGTCTTATATCCTGATTTAGACTGTGACTCGTCCCTTTACGAGGAATGGTGCCGCCTGATTGCTGAAAAAGACATCGCCAGCACGGCGGCGCAAGCGGGACAGGAAATCGATTTGGGCGAGGGGGTAATCATGAGCGTGCTCCACCCGCCAGCGACACTGATGGAGGGCACCGAATCCGATGTAAATAATAACAGCGTTGTCCTGCGCCTGAGCTTGGGGCGGGTAAGCTTTTTGCTCACCGGGGATATTGAGTGGGAAGCCGAGTTCAGGCTTATCGCCGAAGGGTTTGAGCTTGACTGCACCGTGCTCAAGGTGGGACACAGCGGCTCTTATAGCTCGACCACCCCCGAATTCCTGGCGGCGGCCAGCCCCCAGCTAGCGGTCATCTCGGTGGGCGATAACCTCTACGGTCACCCGTATAATGAGGTCCTGGAACGGCTAGAGGAGAGTCTGCGCCCAGAGAACGTATTCCGCACCGACGAGCAGGGGACGATAGAGTTCATCACCGACGGGGAGGAGCTCTGGGTGGTGGTGGACGAATGACCCTAAAGTGGGATTGCGGCGACTTACAATCCGTGTTAGAATAGCCCCGTACCCAGGAGCTTTAATAAAAAGGAGGTTTTGATTTTGAAGCGCAAGCACATTTATCTTACCCTGGTTATCAGCCTGGTTTTCGTCCTGAGTTTGTTGGGGGCGGTGGGATGCAAGTCCGACTCAACTTCTAATGACGTCATCTTCTCCGACGACTTCAGCCGGGACACTGGCGATTGGGAAGTCTTCTCCGACAGCAACGGCGAGGTCTTCTACGAGGGCGGCTGGCTTCACCTGATTAACTACACCGACGCTCCCATCGACACCATGAGCATGTCGGAGCAATACCTTACCGATTTCGTCCTGGATATTGAGACCAAGCTCGCCGACGGCACCGACAATAACTGGCAGGGGGTAGTCTGCCGCTACCATGAAAACGGCGACTACTACGCCTTCAGTATCAGCGCCGACGGCTATTATTACATAGCCAGGTTCCTCGAACACGACCAGACAGCCCTTGCCGATGCTACCCCGTCATCCTACATCAACCAGGGGTGGGATGAGGTCAACACTATGCACATTGAGTGCGTCGGCAGCAGCCTGAGCCTTTCGGTCAACGGGCACCTGCTGGCCACTGTCACCGACAGCGCAATCAGCGACGGTACTCTCGGTCTTCTAGCTACCTCCTGGGAGGGCAATCTGAGCGAGATTGCCTTCGATAACCTGGTTATTAGTGAGCCGTAGAGACTGATAGTTATAAGGGCGGCTGGCGGAATAAATCCGCCAGCCGCTTTCTTGTTGTCCCCTAACCTTTTTATTAAACTTGCGTTATAGTATAGTAGATAGAGATAGCGAAGGGGGGACTGGCCATGAAAAAGCTGATAATCGGGCTGGCGTTGGCGGTGTTGCTGCTGGTGCCTTTAGCCGCCTGCGCCGAGGAGGCCGGGGACGCAAACGGAGAATACCCCGCTCCTACGGAACCTTCGGAACCTACGGCTCCGGGAGCAATAGACTGGGAGGGTAAGAGAGACAGCGACAACTATACCTCGGTTCCAACCGAGCAGGAGCGGATGATAGTCCGCAACGGCGATATGTCGCTGGTGGTGGAGGATATAAGCCAGACCATAGAAGATATAACCCAGATGTCGTTAGCCTTCGGCGGCTACGTGGTATCGTCTTACATTCAGGGGGAGGAAGAGGAGATGAGGGGGTGGATTTCCTTCCGCGTGTCCGACGACAAGTTCGAAACGGCGCTGGAGCAGCTGCGCGACATGGCGGTGAGGGTGGAGTCGGAGCAGACCTCCAGCCAGGACGTGACCGAGGAGTATATCGACCTCCAGGCTAGGCTGGGGAACGCCGAAGCCACCGAGCAGCAATACCTGGCGCTGCTGGACAAGGCCACGGATGTAGAGGACATACTCGATATCTATGACTACCTGTCACGGATACGCTCCGAGATAGAGCAGCTTAAAGGTCGGATACAGTACCTGGAGCAGACCACCTCAACGAGCTTAATTTCGGTATCGCTGGAGCCCGAGGAAGCAGTGGTCGGCAACGGCTGGAGCGCGCTTGAGGTGCTGAAGGCGGCGGCGCGGGGGCTGGTTACGGCAGGTAAGGTGCTGGGCACCATAGCTATCTGGCTGCTCATCTTCATCCCCGTCTGGGGGACCATACTGGGGATTATCCTCTGGCAGAGGCACAAGAAGAAGAAAGCGGCTAAATAAGATAAAGCATCGGGGAGAGCTTAACCGGCTGATAGCCTCTGGTTGAGCTCTTCCCGTGTTAGACCGGCAATAGAGATGAGCTTGTTCCTTGAGGTGTGACCCTTGAGGATAGTCAAATCACCTTTGCTCAAACCCAGTTTCTGGGCGAGAAAGGCGATTAATTCTTGGTTAGCCTTGCCTCTGACGGGAGGGGCGGCCACCTTTACCCGCAATACACCCTCTGAAAAGCCAGCCAGCTCGTTCCTGGCGACGTTGGGGTGCACACGCAGCCAAAGCTCAACCCCTCTTTCCGAAAGAGACACGATAGTCTATTAGATTAAACCGGTCAGGATGCCTGGCTTATTATTCGCTACGACCAGAGTTAAAGGCGATGGTGGACAGGAACAGAAGGGCAGCGAGCACGAACCAGAACATGTAGCCCATCTGCGTCATCAGCGGGTCAATCACCTCGGTAGCGGTGAGAATACCCATCACACCACACAATGCAGCTATAATATTAACAATAACGCCCAGCATTTGAACCTCCTTTCTTCCAGAGCCTAAAAGGGCTCGTTGAATAACCCTCTGTGATTGCTATATAATAAAATGCTGAATAGTCCAAGTCAATAGATTAGGGGTTTGAAATTAATGAAATTAACCAAAAATTTATATTTTTTCGCCGAGAAGGGAATGATGGACTGCAACAGCTATGTCATCAAGGATAACCTAAGCCTGCTCATCGACCCGGGCTTAACGCAGTTCCTGCCGGCGCTGATAGATGAGATGCACCGGGACGGTATCGACCCCAAAGATATAAAGCTTATCGCCAACACCCACCTCCACGGCGACCACTGCTGGGCCAACGACGCCTTCAAAAAGCTATCGGGGGCGAAAATCCTGATGCACCCGGTACAGAAGCAATTCGGGCAGGCCGCCGCCGTCCAGACCTCGCAGTTTTTCGGCGTCGCCAACGCCGAGTTCAGCGAAGACAGGCTGATGGATGACAACAAGCTGAACCTGGGAGAGACGGAAATAGAGCTTATCCCCTCCCCCGGCCATTCCCCCGACAGCATCTGCTACTACCTCCCTAACGATAAGGTCCTCATCTGCGGGGACGTTATCTTCAGCCAGAACACGGGGCGGGTTGACCTGCCCGGGGGCAGCGCCAACCAGCTTAAGGCGTCCATCGAGCGGCTTTCGCGGCTGGATGTGGAATATCTGCTGCCGGGACACATGAACATCGTTGTCGGCAGAGAGAACGTTAAGAAGAACTTCGAGTTCATCAGGCAGTATGTGCTCGGCTATCTCTAAAGGGGGCGTCCTTGGCCATAGACTCTCTTGAACTGGGACCCATCAGGCCGCCGAGCGAGGCCTCTTCCCTGCTGCTGCGGGTGACCCGCAACTGCTCCTGGAACCGCTGTAAGTTCTGCCATATCTACAAGGGCAAGCGGTTCGAGCTGAGGTCGGTAGAGGATATCAAGCAGGAAATCCTGGCCGTCAAGGCCATCCAGGACCAGCTCAAAGAAGCCGCCCTGAAAGCGGGCTACGGCGGGCAGGTAGAAGCCACCGCCGCGGCCATCCTCAACAACCCCTTAAGCGAGACCCATTTTAATGTCGCCCTCTGGCTCTATCACGGCGGCACCAGTGCCTTCCTCCAGGACGCCAACACCCTGATTATGCCCACCCCCGACCTGGTCGAGGTCATCAAGTTCCTCAAAAAGACGCTGCCCTCAATCACCCGCATCACCAGCTACGGGCGTTCCAAGACCGCCGCCAAGAAAAAGCTGGAGGAGTTGAAGGCATTGCACGAGGCGGGGCTCGACCGGTTGCACATCGGGCTGGAATCGGGCTACGACCCCCTGCTCAAATATATGGACAAGGGGGTTACCGCCGCCGACCACATTGCGGGGGGCAAGAAGATAGTCGCCTCGGGCATCTCACTCTCCGAGTACGTATTGCTGGGGCTGGGGGGCAAGAAAATGTGGCGGGAGCACGCCACCGAGACGGCGCGGGTCCTGAACGAGATCCAGAGGGCTGACTTTATCCGCGTAAGGACGCTGACCATCAAGGAGGGCATGCCCCTATTCGATGAGGTTAAAGAGGGCAAGTTCGTGCGCTCAAGCGACGAGGAGATTGTCGCCGAGGAAAAACTACTCATCGAGAATCTTAATTGCCAGTCCTATTTTGTCAGCGACCACATCACCAACCTGCTCCAAGAGATTGAGGGCCAGCTGCCCCAGGACAAGGAGAAGATGCTGGCGGTCATTGACAGGTTCCAGAGCCTTTCCGCCGAGGAGAGGCAGAACTTCCGGGTGGGGAGGAGGATAGGCATATACGCTTCTCTGGACGACCTCAACGATAAGGGCAAACACGGGCTGGTGGAGCAGGCCCTAGCCAAGGTGGTCAAGGACGGGAAGGTGGACGAGGAAGTGATGTACTCCCTCATGGAACGCTTTATCTAGTCCTGGGCAGGCTTGCTAACCGTAGAATTACGATATATAATGCGGGCGAATTACGGGCTCCGACTATAGTCTAAAGCGAGCGAGGGGGTAAGGCTATGGCTGAAGAGTTTCTGGTGGCTAAAGACCTGCACAAGAGCTTCAACGAACACAAAGCCGTCGACGGCGTTTCTTTCAACATCCACAAGGGAGAAATCTTCGGCCTGCTGGGCCCCAACGGCGCTGGCAAGACGACGACCATCCGCATGCTTTCCACCGTACTGGAGCCCGACAAGGGCGATGTCACCATCGGCGGCCATTCCATAAAGCACGATGCTGAAGCCGTGCGTGCCCTCATCGGTGTCTGCCCTCAGGAATTAGCCCTCTACGAAGACCTCTCTGCCCTGGAGAACATGGTCTTTTTCGGGCGGATGGTGGGGATGGGCGGCAAGGAAGCCAAGGAACAGGCCCTGAAGCACCTGAAGATGATGGGGCTGGAGAAGAGGACCAAGGGCCGGGTAGCCAAGTTTTCCGGGGGCATGAAGCGGCGCATCAATCTGGCCATCGCCCTCATGGGACACCCCCAGCTCCTTTTCCTGGACGAGCCGACGGTGGGCATCGACCCCCAGTCGCGGAACAACATTTACGAGACCATCGAGGGGCTGCAGGCCGGGGGGATGACCATCCTCTACACCACGCACTATATGGAGGAGGCTAACCGCCTCTGCGACCGCGTGGCTATTATCGACGGGGGCAAGATAATCGCCCTCGACACACCGCATAACCTCAAGAAAAAGATTGGGCCGCCGGACAAGGTAACCCTGGAGGACGTCTTTTTGCAACTGACCGGACGCAGCCTCCGCGATTAATATGAAAAGAGCCTTTATCCTCGCCCTAAAGGAAGTCCGAAGCTATTTGCGGGACAGGGGTGACCTTGCCTTCAGCCTGCTTCTGCCCATCGCCCTCTTCGCCCTGATGTACGGCGCCTTTGGCGGTAGTTCCCTCTTTCACGGCACCGCCCACATCGTCAACGAAGACAAGGGGGGCGAATATTCTACGATATTCTTAGAGCGGCTCGGGGAAACCGATAATCTCAATATCGAGCTATACACCGCCGAGGACGCCGACAAGAAGCTGGAAGACTCCAACCTGCTCATGGTCATTTATATCCCCGCCGACTTCTCGTCTAACCTGGCGGCGGGAGAGCCGGCGCAGCTGGTATTTAAGCAGCGGGGCAACGGCGGGGACGAGGGGCAGATAGTGGCCAGCATCGTGCGCGGCGTCGCCGAGGGGATGAACCAGGAGTTCCAGGTCTATAGCCAGGTCAACAGCGCTCTGGCCGAATACGCTATTCCCCAGGAACGCATAAACGTTACGGTAGAGAAATACCTTGACGAGGAAAGGGCTAGCCCTGTCATCGGGGTCAACGAGCAGACGGTGGGTTCCAGCCCCGACCCGGTCAAGATATTTCTGCCCGGCATAGTTACCATGTTCGTGCTCTTCGCCATCACCATCAGCGCCCGGGCCATCGTCGAGGAGCGTAAGAAGGGCACGCTGGAAAGGCTGCTCACTACCCGCCTTACCGTGGGCCAGCTCTTCGCCGGCAAGTTCCTGTCCAATATTGCCCGCGGCTTCGTGCAGACGTTAATCTTGCTGGTACTGGCCTACATCGTCTTCCAGCTCTTTACTCCTCTCACCTTTATCGAGTGCCTGGTTATCGCCCTGATTTTCGCCGCCGCCGCCAGCGCCCTGGGGATGGTTATCGCCGCCATCGCCCGCAGCGAGGATGCGGCGATCTGGATAGGTGTCTTCTTCACCATGGTCATGGTGATGATGGGCGGCACCTTCTTCGAAATCACCCCGGGCTCGGTGTTCTATACCTTAAGCAAGTTTTCCATCAACACCTACGCCAACGACGCCTTCAGGACGCTAATCGCCGAGGGAGGCTCGCTGGGCGACCTGTGGCTAGAGATGGGGGTGATGGCCGGGGTGGCTGTGGTCGGGCTGGGCTTGAGCCGTGTTCTCTTTAAGGTTATGCCCGGAGGCAAATAGGAACTAATGAAACAGCTGAGGCATATATGGTTCATCGCCCTTAAAGACCTGCGGCTCTTCGTCACCGACCGCGGGGCGCTCATATTCTTTATCCTCTTCCCCTTCTTCTTTATTACCCTTTTCGTCTTTATGAACATCGGCGCCACCGAGGATACCCGGCTGGAGCTCTATGTCGCCAGCGAGGAGGCAGAGGGGGGCCTGAGCTACCAGGTCATCGACGCCCTGGAGCAAGCCAGCGACTGGGAAATAATCGTTATGGACTATGACCAAGCCTACCAGGCCGTCGAGGATAAGGAGATAAGCGGCTTTCTCGCCTTCCCCGCCGATTTCACCGAGGGGATAATGACCGGGGCGGGCACCCAGCTTGAGGTGGTCACCGACGCCGAAGCCACCAGCGACCGGGCGGCTCTTTCGGGTTTGAGCCAGACCATCGCCTCCCGCATCGGCGCGCAGTACGTTACCGCCAGCGCCACCATAGAGCTTTTGATTGAGCAGGGGGTAATCGCCCCCAACGACAGCGCCGCCATCGGCCAGGTTATCGGGCAGATTCTGGCCGGAGGGGACGGGCAATCATTTATTGAATACAGCACGGTGAATGTAGGCGAGGTGGAGGAGGAGAGCGCGGCCAACTGGGTTATTCCCGGCTACCTGGTGATGTTCGTCTTCTTCGGCGCCGCCCTTGGCGCCGAGACTATCGTCCGCGAGCGCCAGAACCACACCCTGGAACGGCTGATGGCCACCTCGGTGAGGCGGGAGTCCATACTGGGTGGTATCTTCACCGGCACCACCGCCAAGGGGCTGATTCAGATAATCCTCTTCTGGGGGGTCGGTCTTTTAGCCTTCAAGATGGACATAGGCAATTCGCCATCGGCGGTTATTATTCTTTCCATCCTGACGGTGATTACGTCGGCCGCTTTCTCCCTCATGCTGGCCACGCTGGTCAAGACCCAGCGCAGCGCCGGCTCCATAGCCGTACTGGCTTCGCTGCTGCTGGCTCCCATAGGCGGCTGCTGGTGGCCACTCTTCCTCCATCCCGGCTGGCTGCAGACCCTGGCCAAGATAACCCCGCACGGCTGGGCGATGTCGGGCTTCAACAAGCTGATTCTCTTCGGTGCCAACTTCGGCGATGTCGTCCCGGAGATGCTGGCCCTGCTCGGCTTTGCCGTCTTATTCGCCGTTATCGCCGTCTGGCGCTTCCGCGCCAGCGCCCGATAAGAGACGATAAGTACCCGCTTGTGGTAGACTGTATATAAATCCCGCTATACCCCAAGGGAGAGCTATCATGAGCCTGGAAGAAGAAATAGGCAGCCTGCTCCGCCAGAAAGGGCTGACGCTGGGGGTGGTGGAATCGGCCACGGGCGGGCTGCTGTCGAACCGTATCACCAACGTCCCCGGCAGCTCGGATTATTATAAGGGCTCGGTGACCGCCTACAGCAACGAGGTCAAGAGCGGGGTGGTGGGGGTGAGTGAGGATACCTTGATTCAGTACGGCGCCGTCAGCCCCCAGGTAGCCGAGGAATTAGCCGAGGGCGGTAAGCTGCTGCTGGGCGCCGATATCTGCATCGCCGATACGGGCATCGCCGGGCCGGGCGGGGCCACGGCGGAAAAACCGGTAGGGCTTTTCTACCTGGGGCTTTCGCACGGGGAGATGACCTACAGCCGAAAGCACCAGTTCCGGGGCAGCCGCGAGCAGAACAAGCAGAGCGCCGCCGAGGAAGCCATAAGCTGGCTCAAGGAATACCTGGCGAGCCTAGAATAATCCCGGGAGGTGAACCATGAAAAAGCGAACCATCCCGATAGTCGTCACCCTATTGCTGCTGGTCTTAATCTCATTAGGGGTGGGGGGCTGCATCGGAGAAAACGTAACCGGCTCCGGCAACCTGACCACCGAAACACACGATTTAAGTGATTTCACCCGTCTTGAAGCCCATAGCGGCTTCGAGCTGGAGGTGACCATGTCGGACACCTTCAGCATCGAGATAACCGCCGACGATAACGTACATGAATACATCGTGGTAAAAAAATCCGGCGACACGCTGGAAATCGGGCTACGCGGAACCTGCTTCTACCATTCGGTGACGATTGAAGCTAAGGTCACCATGCCCAACCTCAACTTTATCGAGTTGAGCGGAGGCTCTCAGGCTTATATTACTGGCTTCAGCTCCACGCACGATTTCGAAGTCGAACTTTCGGGTGGCAGTCAGCTCAGCGGCGATATAAGCGCTGGTGACGCCGAATTCGAGCTTTCCGGGGGCAGTCAAGTTGAGCTGGAGGGCTCGGGCGAGGACTTAGCTATCGATGCCTCGGGCGGCAGCCGGCTCGACCTGGAGGACTTCCCCATCGACGATGCCTCTATCGATATGAGCGGGGGCAGCCGAGCCACCATCAATATCAGCGGCACCCTTAATGCCAACCTCTCAGGGGGCTCCAGGGTGGAATATGTCGGCGACCCCAGCCTGGGCAATCTAGAGATGTCCGGCGACTCCGAGGTTAGCAAAAAGTAGGGTGTTAAAACATGCTCCAAGAGAAAAAGGTGGTCACCTGCTTCCTGGAATCGGAGGGCGAGATATTGATTCTGCGCCGTAGCGGTGAGGTGGGCAGCTACCAAGGGAGCTGGGCGGGGGTCAGCGGTTATATTGAGAGCACTGCCGACGAGCAGGCCCTGACCGAGATTGAGGAGGAGACGAACTTAGGGCGGGGAGATGTGGAGCTGCTAAAGAGGGGCGAGCCTCTGGCCGTTGAGGACGAGGGGCTGGGGACAAGGTGGCTGGTCCACCCCTACCTTTTCCGCATCAAGGACCGGGACAAAGTAAGGATAGACTGGGAGCACAAAGAATCGAGGTGGATAAAACCCGAAGATATAGGCAACTACCAGACCGTGCCCAAGCTCAAGGAGGCGCTGTCGCGGGTATTATAAAGGAGGCAAAGATGCCGAAGTCAATAGTCAGGGCGGCTTGCGGGCTGCTCATCCTGTTAGTCATTGTCGCCGGGCTGGCGGGCTGCAGCTCTATGGCGGAGCCGGACTACGCCAGCGAGATAACGGAAAGCGCCTTGCAGAGTATGAGCGCCTGTGATTACGCGGCACACATAGCCCTCTACACCCCCGATGCCCGGGCCGCCGTATCCGAGGCCCTGTTTAATACCGGCTGTAATCAAATAAAAACTATCATCGGCGACTACATCGACAAGGAATTCTGGAAAGCGAAAACCCAGAACAGTTATACTGTCGTTGACTATAAAGTTAACTTTAGCGATGAGCCGGATGGCGTAACCGTCACCGTTTACTTCGAAGAGATAGAGGGGGAAATGTATATCGCTGGTTTCTGGCTCGATTCCCCTAAGCTACGCGAGGCGTCAGCGACTATTACCGAAGAGTAGCCGTCTTATATAACCGGTGACCCCTTCCGGCGCCAGCAGCCCGTTTTCGGTAACTATCCCCGTAACCAGCTCTAAGGGGGTAAGGTCGAAGTAGGGGTTTTTTACGCTGACCTGTGGCGGCAGCTTTGCCCGACCAATGACTTCGGAGGGTTCCTTTTCCTCAAAGTCGACCTCGTTGCTCCTCGTCCTGTGGTCGAACTTTAGCGTCTCGCAAAGCACATAAAAGGGCACGGCGGCTTTTTGCGCCGCCAGCGCCAGCGGGTAGGTACCGACGCCGTTGACAACACCGCCGTCGGCGCAAACCCGGTCGGCGCCGACCATTACCTTATTCG
This sequence comes from Dehalococcoidales bacterium, assembly GCA_034409905.1. Classification (GTDB taxonomy): domain Bacteria; phylum Chloroflexota; class Dehalococcoidia; order Dehalococcoidales; family BS750m-G39; genus E44-bin88. Next base: position 16,387 of record DAOUMR010000012.1, read on the forward strand.
CCGACGAAACGTAAAGCCCCACCGCCGTGTCATCAATGAAGGTGACCTTCATTCCCAGTTTGCCCAGCTCCCGGGCAATCCTCTGTCCAGTGCCGCCGGCACCGGAACGGGTGACAATGACCTCGATATGCCTGCCCTCGGCGGGGGCCTCCCCCAGAACGGCCATCACCGTCGAGCTGTAGCTGTGGGTCATTATCTTATCGCCCTCACTAATCAGCCCCAGACCACAGCTAGTAATCTCAGCGATGGCCTGCAGCGAGACCCGAGCCAGCTCGTCAGCCTTGCTCACCGCTAGGCTCTTGAGGTAATCCACGCCCTGGCTCGATGAAACCGGGGAGAGTGAATTAAGGTAACGGTTGACGATATTGAAAATGGGCGCCATCGCCGGACGCGCCGCCGTCAACCCCTCCCCCACCCCTTTAAGCTCCTCCAGGAAATGTTCGACGCTATCCGCCTGGCTGCGCTCGGCGGTGACTTTCATCACCGACATCGCCTGTCGGGCCAGCTGGCTGGCGCCCTGAGTCTTGTCGTTCTTGATTTCGTCAATAAGACGGGCGATTTTGCTGCTTATATTCACAATTGCATTCTACCACAGTATATCTAGTGGGCAAACCCCCCTTTGATTCTCTGCCACCCCACCCCGTTTTTTTATCTATTCCCACCCTCCGCCCTTTTTAAGGAAATCCCCCTTAATCCCCCTTTTTCAAAGGGGGAAATGGGGTGGAGCGTAAACCCACAGGAGGGTATAAAGGGGGAACCACCCCTATAGGGTGGGTATTGGGTGGGACAACAAACGCACGCTAGATAAGGTGGGGCGGGGCAGATAGTATTGTTATTCCCAGCCATCAATGCTATACTCTGGCATACCCCGAATTTAGGAGATAACGCTTTATGAAAAGGGCTGACGGGCGCGCCTATAACGAACTAAGACCGGTCAAGATAACCCCCGGTTTCCAGAGCTTTGCTGAAGGCTCGGCTCTAATCGAGCTGGGCAAGACCAGAGTGCTCTGCTCGGTTAGCCTTGACGAGAAGGTGCCCCATTTCCTCAGGGAAAAGGGCACGGGCTGGATTACCGCCGAATACGGCATGCTGCCCCGCGCCACCGTCACCCGCAGCCCCCGCGAAGCCGCGATGGGGAGGGTGGCGGGGCGGAGCCAGGAAATCCAGCGCCTCATCGGGCGCTCGCTGCG
>DAOUMR010000013.1:0-24440 GCA_034409905.1 Dehalococcoidales bacterium
ATCGAGATTGTGGGCAACGTCCTGACCTATAACCAGGAAAAGACCCTGCCCTCCATCGACTTTTACAATGTCGATGAAACCTGGACGGAATCGACACCGACCTTCGAGCAGAAAACGGCTTCCCTGAAGATTATGGGCGGCGACGCCGACGTGGATAACTTCTTAAAGGCGACCCGCAGCAACATCCAGGACCTGGAAACGGCCGTGGTCGAGCTCAAGGCTAAGGCGCTTAAGGACAAGTTCGAGGAGACCTTTATCTACGGCGATGCCTCGGGCGGCAGCAAGGAGTTCGACGGGCTGAGGAAGCTCATCGATACCACCACCGCCAGCGACCAGGTCATCGCCATGGGCGACGCCGGGGCTACCCTGACGCTGGGCAAGCTGGACGAGCTCATTGATGCCGTCAAGGGCGGCAAGCCCGACATACTGCTCATGAGCCGGCGCTCGCGCCGCAAGCTCAACGCCCTGGTGAGGGCGGCGGGGGGCATGGTCGAGAGCGACCGGGATAGGTGGGGCAACTTCGTCCAGCTCTGGGACGGCATCCCCATCGGCGTCAACGACTGGATACTGGACACCCACACCTTAAGCGGTGGGGTGGAGACGGGTATCACCGGCGGGGAGTGCTCGACAATCCATGCCTTCCAGATGGGGGAAGGGGCGCTGTGCGGGCTGACCAGCCCCGGGCACCTTACGGTGGAGCCTATCGGGAGCCTGGAGACCAAGGACGCATCGCGCACCCGCATTAAGTGGTACTGCTCGCTGGCGCTTTTCAGTTCCATCAAGGCAGCCGCTCTAATCGGTGTTCAAGACTAAAATCAAGCAATTTTCGGGGGAGTCCTTCGGCGAAGGACTCCCCACGAGGAGGGAAAAATGGAAAAACAAGATAGTGGCCGATGGCTCTGCCGTTACCGCCTGAGCAAGTACCACGAGGATATCGGGGCTTACCAGGGGAGAGAGGCGGAGTTCCACGAGAGGTTCCAGCCCTACGAGGTTATCGAGGGCGAGGGCAACTGCCTGCTCAATTCCGGCATTAACGAGATGTGGGACTTGATTACCGGCGAGGTCTCCGGCTCCGGGCACATCTTCGACAACACCGCCGCCCGCATCGGCGTCGGCGACAGCTCAACGGCGGCTGACCCGTCCCAGACCGACCTTCAGGCCGCCACCAACAAGAGCTACAAGGGCATGGAGAGTGGCTACCCCACCTCCACCAGCCAGAAGGCGACCTTCAAGTCCAGCTTCGGTGAGAGCGACGCCAACTATGCCTGGAACGAGTGGGTGGTCAAGCAAGCCACCAGCGCCAAGTGCCTTAACCGCAAGGTGGAAAGCCTGGGCACCAAGAGTGGCGGCACCTGGACTCTGGAAGTTTCTATCACACTGAGCTAGTAGAGGTAGGCAATGTCTGGCTGCGTAGTTAAATTCCGGGGCGCCCATATACAGCACGGCTACCTCAAGGCGGGGATAGCCGTCTTTCCCGCGGAGAGCGATCGCTCTTACGCCCGGCACTATGTCCCCCAGCCCGTCATCCCCGAAGGGGGCTATCCCGGGGCAGTGGACGGGAGGGAAGTTCCGCTGGACGAGAGCGACTTCAGGGCCTGGCTTTCGAGCCTGCCCACCAGGATGGAGCTTAACCCTGTCTTTGTCCACTTTATTCGCATTAGCCCCACCACCACCCTGCCCCAGCTTGAGGCGGAGGCACAGCGCATATTGACCCCCGATGTCCTGACCAGCGCCGACGCTTTTCTCTCCGACCGAACTAAAACCGAGCGCCAGAGCTCCAGCCGCTTCCGCAAGCTGATGCAGCCGCGGGAACGACTCGGCAACGGGCTGGTGCTGCCCGGAGGCTATGACGTTAGCTCGTTGATAGCTAAAGCCAACCAAAGGTTTAAGGGCCTTTTTGGTGAGCTTGATGCCCAGGGGGAGATATTGCCCGTTGAGCTCGGAACGATTGATATCGGGGCGGCGGCAATCGATAGAGCCAATGCATCGGCGTTAGCCGATACCTTTGTCGGTAAAGAAAACCCGGCTAACGCCAGTGGGACCCTGACTTATTGTGAAATCTTTATGTATTCCGGATATCCCGGGACTGATGTCTGGATAGGCACATTCATAGACGGGGGCAGCAACGTCCTTAGCTGTAGAGATAGCGAGAGTATCGGTTCCGTTGCGGCGGGCAGCAAGCAAACCTTTTCCGGACTTTCCATAAACGTTGCCACCGGGGACTATTTCGGTAGTCACGACAAAGGCTCACCCAGCGGCTCTATTGAGAGGGATAGCTCCGGTCAGGGTTACTGGAGATATGTCGGCGAATGCATTGACCCCGATGATAGCCAGACATTTACTTGGTATTCTGCCCGCACCATGTCTCTCTATGGTGAAGGGGAGGAAGGGGCAACTGAGAAAGAGTCGTCAGACACAGGCACCGGCACGGACGCCGTTGAATCGCTGGAAACCCCTGAGGCTAAGACCTCGTCCGACGCTGGCGCCGGCGCCGAGGGTGCGCCCACCGCCAGCGCCACTCTGGCCGGCAGCGAAAGCGGCTCCGGCATTGAAGCCCTTATTTCCCGACTGCTGGCTGATGACGAAAGCGGCGGCGCTACCGAAGCCAGCAGCCTTAACACCGAGGAGCTGAAAAGCCTCTTTGCCAGCGAGCCGGGAGAAGGCGCCGACCGCCTCGTGGCCAAGATAGAAATGCCCACCAAGGGGGGAGGAATGAAACTATGGATTTAGATACGATGAGGACTATCGTCAGGCGCGACCTGAAAGACGAAGACGAGGAGAACTACCGCTGGAGCGATGACGAGCTGGACCGGCACGTCGCCCACGCCCTGAAGGAGTTCTCCGAGGCTGTGCCCCTGCCGGCCAAGGCTACCCTGCCCACCACCCCCGACTCCAGGGTAATTGATATTTCCCCGCTGACCGACCGGGTGATGGTGGAGGCGGTGGAATACCCGCTGGAACAGTTCCCGCCCAGCTACCGGAAGTTCGCCCTCTGGGGGCACGCCCTGACCCTTTTCATTGATGAAGTCCCCGATGGCTCAAACTGTAACGTCTATTACGGGATGCTCCACACCCTTAACGCCGAAGGCTCGACCATCGATACCAAGTACGAAGACCTGATAGCCACCGGCGCCGAGGGCTATGCCGCCGTGGAGTGGTCCAGCTACGCCATCAACCGGGTGAGCGTTGGCGGCACTGCCACCCCCAAGGAGTTTCTCGCCTGGGGCGACGAGAAGCTGACACAATTCCGCAGAGAGCTGAAAAGGCTGGGGAGAAGGAATAGAATCCGCATCCGCCAGCTCTACCAGCTGTGAAGGAGCGTTATGACAACGAAAGAGATTAAAGCCAAAGAGGGTCTGCCCCGGGAGGCATTTGCCATCATGGGCGACCCCGCCGACCCCGAAAGCTGGAAGCTGCCCCACCACAAGCGGAGCATCTACCGGGCGCTAAAGGGGAAGCTGGATATCGAAAAAACGGTTGACTGGGCGAGGATGCCGGCGGCGGTGACGGCGCTATCCCCCGCTGGCTTCCGGGGGCAAAGAGTAGCCGCCAGCCCTGAGGAGCTACTTAAAGCCGCCCATCACCTGGCCGACCACCACCGAAAGGCAAACAGGCCGCTGCCCGATACGCTGGCGGCACTGGGGTAAGAGAAAATGAAGGATTGGATAGAGCTAATTAAGGCCGCCATCAGGCCCTTTATCATCGTCTGGGGATTTTCCGTCTACGGCGTCTGTATTCTGTCGGGACTGGAAGCGCCGACGCTGCTGGTGGGGTTAGTGACGGCGGTTATCGTGGAATACTTCGGCGAAAGGGCCATCAAAAGGCTTAAGGAAAAGTGAGAGAGCTCAGTTCGACACTGCTCGCCGCCCAGAAGGAGGCTTCGCGCACCCCTTACGTTAAGGTGGAGGCTTCCAACAGGCACGCCGGCGTGGTCAACCTGCGCTGGGAGAGACTCTATGAAGGCAGCGAGGACGACTACTATCACGCCGCCACCATGCCCGGCGACGGCTCATTGGTCAGGGTAAGGGTAACGCCCCCCTCCGATTCCCGCAAGCTCTACCGCCAGCGGGTGGCCAACCCCAACCCCCAGTCCGATTTCAGCCAGTGGCTCTATGCCAGCCAGTACGACGTGGTTATTGTCGCTGCTTGCTCGCTGGGGGCCGAGGCATCTATATTCTGGATAAAAGCGAACCGCGAGCTTTATCACCTGAAGAGCAGCGACTACGGCGCCAGCTGGGGCAGCCCCCAGCTTTTGACCTACAGCCCGACCACGGCCATCAACGGCATCGCCTGCGCCTATAAGCCCAACGGCGATATCGCCCTGTTCTTCGCCGACCAGGCCACCCTCTACGTGATGAAGCGCATAAATAACAGCTGGGGGAGCAAGGTCGCCTGGGACAAGACGACGGGCAACCTCTCCGGCGTCGCCGCTGTCTATGATGGCGACTGGAACCTCTTCCTCACCGGCAAAGATTCGGGAGACGACTTTAAGCTCTGGTCGCTGGTCTACGGGGACGGCGGGGAGGTGGCGGCGGGCCAATGGTCGGGGCTCAAGGAACTTGCCACTGCCTCCTCCGACGGCGACTACCAATACCGCGCCGCCTTCATGGCCAAGCCCGACGTCTACCGCGGCTTCTTTATTGAGAAGTTTAACGGCAGTCAGTCCTATAACCGCCCCTTCTGGTCGCACTCTGTTCCGGAGAGCAAGTTCATCGATAACCTCTGGCACGAGCCCGTGCCCTTTAATTTGACCAGCCTATACGGGCTGGCTATCGCCCACCACGGCGATTACGGCTGGCTTTCCGCCCCCTACGGCGTCTGGCGAGCCAAGCTTACGGCGGAGAGCCTTGATTTGAGCGCCGATGTCCTGGCGCTTAAGGAGGAGATTAGCCCAACGACAGCTAAACTCAGCATTGAGCTGAGCAACGACGACGGCAAATACTCAGCACCGGGTGAGGGCGATATTTCCCTGCTTGATATCGGTGGCCAGCTCGATTTCAGCCCCGGCTATGTTACCAGCCAGGGCAACGAGGTAAGCACGGGGCCAGCTTTTATCCTTGAGTCTTACGAGCACATCAGCGCCGGCGGCAAAGCCAGCCTGGTGCTGCACGCTTTCGACGGCTGGAGCCTCATCGAGAGCTGGGGGGCTAGGCACCAGTTCCGCTGGAATAAGCAAAGCGACGAGATGAACGTCAAGGAGATTCTGGCCTTCGTTTTGGGGAGGGTGGGGCTAAAGCTGGAGGTGAAGTCGGCGTCTTCGGCGTTGACCAATGATTACCCCGACTTCGCCATCAACCCCGGTAACGGCGGCGGCGAGATTATCAAAAAGCTGCTTTCCCTCGTGCCCGATGTCCTCTTTATCGAGGGCGATACCGCCTATGTGGTCAACCCCTTAGCTGACGACGATTCAGATTATTCTTACGGCTCAGCCCACGCCGTATTCGAGGGCAGCTACCTGGCTAAAGCCCGGGAGCTTAACCGCCTCCAGGTCGAGGGCTATGACTCTTCGGAGGAAGAAGCCATCGTGGTCGACGCCTTCGCCTGGGAGGAGATAGACAGGCTCTACGACAGGTTGGGCAGGATTGAAGACAGGAATATCGAAAGCGTCGCCGGCGCCGAGGATAGAGGCGAAAGCTACCTGAGAAAGGTGGAGATGGCGGCGGCCAGCGGCGCTATCCTGGTGCCGGTAAACTGCGGGCAGCAATTGTACGACGTTATTGATATCACCGACAGCCGCGCCGGTCTCTCCGCCGCCAAGAGGCGCGTCAACGGCCTGACGCTGGTCTATAGCCCCCAACGGGGAGAGTACCGGCAAAGATTGTTGTTGGGTGGGGTGTAGGGGGAAATACCTAAATCCTAATATCTAAATTCTAAATTTAGGATTTCGGATTTCGTGCTTAGAGTTTCTAATGAGGGGAATCAAGAGGGCGGGGCGGCGTAACCCAGAAGGAATTCTAGAGGGTGAATACCCTCTAAGGTTGGGCAGGGTGGGACGAAAAACGCACGTCCGCCAAGGCGGGGAGAAAAAACCGGGAGGGGTCACCACCCTTATAGGAGGCAGAGATGAGGCTGAAGAAAGCGATTCTGAAGGGTTTCAACTCGGGCGACTACACCGCTACCATCCAGCTCAGCGGCAGCTACAAAGTTTATTTGCAGGGCGTGGCCGTGGCGCGCAACATACCCGCCGCCGAGATGGCGCTGGGCCGAAAGCTGGCGGTCATCTTCTTCGACGAGCACAACGCCAAAGACGCCGTGGTGGTGGCGGTTTATAGTTAGACTGAGTATTCAGAGCCTAAGATATCATCATTCTACGTAATAAGAAGATAAAAAATGCCACTATGGCCACTCCCACTATGACTCCGCCGATTAACCACCAATTAACCGGCTCGACCGGCGACAGCGGCTGCTTTACTTCAAAGCTGCCAGTGAGACCGTTGACCTCCACCAGGTAAAGGCCGGGAGTATCCTTGGAAGTAGTAAAGCTAACCTGCTCGCTGGCGCTAGTATCGAGGACCACCTCTCTCTCCCCCTCTACTACACTGGTTGTCATGCCGGCTACTTCCCCACCCGCCTCCGACACACTATTTATCTTGAGTGTCACCTGATAGCTGCCGGGCTGGCCACCGGTATTGGCCACCAGAACAGTGATGTTTACCGTTTCACCAATCTCAACCTCGGTGGGCGAGATGTTCAATGAAATAACCTCAAAAGCGGCTGGCGTCGGCACCGGCTCATAGCCTAAAACAGCGGCGTCATAAAGCTGGCTTACTTCAGCCGTGATTGTATTGGCTTCTGTATCAACCACACAGTCCAGCTCAATCCACTGGCCGCTTGTCTGGTCATAGATGGCTATGACCAGATTCTTCTCAGCAACAATGCCCTCGGGTAAATCATTTGGGTCATAGCTAAATTGAAGGATAGCTGGAGGGTCAAAGATAGCTCCATCAGGAAAAGCATCATACACAACGCCGATAATACGTGCCTTTTCAGGCGGGGGAGGTAAAGTTGTCACTTCATAGAGACCGATACATCTCGGGCATGTGCCCTCGGGGGTTAGAATAGAAGTCCCTTCATCAATGGTTAGATAAAGCTGTTCATCAAAAGATACAATAATGATGGGCTGGATAGCAAGGCCTTTATCAGTGACCATACCTGTGGTGGACACTGTCCCGGCAGGGCATTCATCCTCTCCGTTCCCGCCGGCTACACCCCCTCCACCTTCGCCACCATCCCCTTGAGGGGTATATACTGGCTGGGCACTGACAGTGATGGTGACTTTGGTGCTACCGCCTCCCTGCCCCATAGCCAGATAGGCAGGAAAGCCACCAACAAAAGCCAGCGCTATGATAAGGATAAGTGCATACCGTACCCTTCGCACTTTCGCACCATTCTGTGCTAGTCTCTCATTGTTACCAGCCACCTACAGGCGAGCTCGGTCTGAACCATCCCCGTCTGAGTTACATCCTTTACGGCAATCCAGAACTCCCACTTAGGTGGCGCCTCGGCGTCCTCGGGCATAACAACTGCTATCAGCATATCTCTTGTTTCTTTGGCTGCCAGCACCGGCGCCGGGTCTTCTATTATTACCCAGCCTTCAGCCGCGCTGGGCGCCGTGTCATAGCCCTCAGCGGTGCTGCCCGGCACCTGGAAGGTAACGGAAAATTCCGTTGGCTCATCGTTGCCGTTATGTATGGTTAATGGATACTCTGCCCTCGCTCCGGGGAAAAAATTGCCCACCTCTACCTTGCCCGGGCTAATCCAGATCTTGTCGTATAGCTCAGGCGGCGGCTCAAGGGGCTGGACTACTGTAGTAGACGAAGGCTGGCCACAACCGCTTAACAGTAAGCATACTGCTATTAGCAGCACAATTAACTTGTTCATTTTATTACTTATCGAGTCCAGGCGCTGTCAACTCTTTCAGCCCCAATTGCAGGCTTCCCACCTGTCCTCTCTAAACTTAGCTATGCTCGACAGCTGACACTGTTATGGTTCCAGACTGAGCAGTCCCAGATGTTGGGTCACCAGTTGGAGAATCGAATCCAATGCCAAACTTGATGCCGGTGGACGCCGCCAAGTCTGACTTGCCAACGCTGCTGCCAGACTTATTTACTATCACCCCACTGGTAGCAAAATTCGTCCAAGAATCGCCCGAGAAGTAAGACAGCATGGCAAAGGCGTTAGCTCCATTCGTCTTGCTCTCCGCGTTTGTCCAATTATCGCCGCCAGTGAAGTCAGTGCAGGTAAGGGTAATGTCAGTGGCCACCGTGCTGGAGTTGGTCAGGCTAAAATAGCAGTCGTCGTCGTCTACTGGATTACCTGGTGCAGCAGTGGTATTGGCGACAGTAGCGTAGTATTCGGTGTCCTTCCGAATCAAACCATCACCGCCACCGTTGATAGTCCATGATGCCTCTGTTACTGCTATAGAAATGAAGACTGGAGTAGCATTGACAGTAACAGTATCACTGGTGGCGGCAAACACGCCAGCAGTCGGAACAATCGTGAGTACCAGCGCCAATAGAATAGCTATCAGGGTCTTCCTCAATTCTTTCACCTCCTTTCCTGTAGTATTTATTAACCGCCTGTCGACCTCAGGCGGAGGTTGCGGTCAGGGTTATGGTGCTGCTTTTCCCCACCCCATCGCTAAAGGTGCCCGTGGTTAGCCTGAGCTCCCACTTCTTGGAGCTAGTCCCCGCCAGGTTCGAGATGAAGCCCGAATCAGAAGTGGTTAGGTTTATACCATCTCCCTCGCCATCACCATCCTCCCACACGGTTAACCTAGCCTCATTTAGACCAGGTACGCCTGTTACCAGCGTCCAGCCAACGCCACCAGTGAAGTTTGTCGCCCTTATTGATATATTAACGGCACTGCTACCGTTGTTAGTTACCGTAAAGTAGCACTCAGTATCATTAAGGGGCCATGTTGGGGCACTGCCATATGACCAGTAAGAAGAGTTCTCAGCGACATTCCCAAAGTCCTTACTATCCGGGTCATTTGAGATATCTGGTTCTGCAGCCCCTACCCCCTCGGTATATATACTGTCAAAATCGCTTTCACTCAGGACATCTTGCTCACCCCAGTAAGCCACATCAGCAATCCTACCATTAAATACCCCACTCATATTACTACCATTTTCGTCTTTCATAGTGGAATCTGCCCCACCTATGGCAATACCCGCTGCATGAGAATTGAAACTGCTAGCTATATTCAATCCACCAGTTTTGCTATCAACCTGAGAGCCGTTGATATACAGATACATCTCCCCAGCATTACAGTCTAAGGTCGCACCTATATGGTATAAAGTACCCGTGGAGATAGAAGTAGATAACGTATCTCTATTAGAACTCTCGTAAACATTAAAATAGAGTGTCCCCGTTTTGACGTGCAGACTTAACCCATTAGAAGAACCACCTTCAGCCCATATTATTCTACCAGTACTATCTAAAGTATCAGCATATATCCAAACCGATATGGACTTCTCATAAGTAGTGCTTGAATTGATTTTAGTTTGATTAGGTATATCAGTCTCATCATTTGAGCCGTTATAATCACCACATTGATTAGTGCTTGTTATGGCAGGTATTATTGAAGATACCCAATCAGGGTCATTGCCACCATCGGAGTTAGCTGAGTCTGCCGAGTCATTTTCATTCCCATCTAATTTCCACCAGAAGTCAGGGTTCAATGCTGATACAACGTCGTAATAGCCAGGAGAAGCATGGGCAACCTCGTAGCCAATGGAAAGAGTAACCGTGGTCTCAAAGGAAAGCATGCCAATACCTTCTATAGTCAAGCGTTGGGCGGGCATAAACAGGGTGACCAAAATAAGCCCCACCGCTGCTGGAATTATTATCAGCAGTCTCCTCAGAATCGAACCTGTTTTCGGCAGGTTCACCTTATACTCCCCATCAGTTCATTCTTGGGTCATACTCTGAGCAATATTTTGATAGTCTAAAGATGGTAATAAAAGCCCGCTGAACATCAAACAACTCCGCAGTGCCAGCGGGATGACAATCTTTTACCGCCTAATTATTGCTAATTATGAGCTATTGTAATTTGCCAAATGGCGAATGTCAATGGGTTAAAGCAGCTTTAACCCCCCTTTAGTCAAATTTCAGGCTACCGGGATTAATTGTCCCTAAAACTGCTCTAAATTTCATTAAAACCCCATTCACTATTCCTTGACGGCCAAAGCTAGAGGCGATACAATGGCTTGGCCTATCAAAATGACCAAGAAATACGACGTCATCATTGTCGGCGGCGGGCCCGCGGGCATCTTTGCCGCCCTGGAGCTGGCTTCCGCCAACCTCAAGATTCTGCTCATCGAAGAGGGTCGGGAAATCGAAAAGCGCCAGTGCCCGGCGCGGGACACCGGCCAGCCCTGCCCCCCCTGCTCCCCCTGCAACCTGGTCTGCGGGCTGGGCGGGGCGGGGGCTTTCAGCGACGGCAAGCTGACGCTGACCTCACGGGTAGGCGGCATACTCCCCAGCTACCTCGGCGAAGACCAGACCGAAGCCCTCATCAAGTACGTTGACGAAGTCTATCTAAGATTCGGCGCCCCCGATAAGCTCTACGGCACCGGCAAGAAGGTTGACCAGCTGCGCCAGCAGGCCGACCTGGCCGGACTGAGGCTGGTGACGGTGCCCATCCGCCACCTCGGCACCGAGCACTGCCGCCTGGTGCTGAAATCGATGTGGGATAACTTGAGCCCGCGTATAGAATCGAGGCTGCGGACGGCGGTAGCTTCCATCACTGTCGAAAAAGGCAGGGTCAAGGGGGTCAAGACCGAGTCCGGGGAGAGCTTTGACTGCGACTATTTGATTCTGGCTCCGGGCCGTGAGGGAGCCGACTGGCTGGCCAAGGAAGCCGAGCGGCTGAAACTGACCATGCACAGCAACCCCGTGGACGTAGGGGTGAGGGTGGAGGTGCCGGCGGCGGTCATGGCGCCGTTGACCGACGTCCTCTACGAGTCCAAGCTGGAGTTCCTCTCCAAGAGCTTCGACGACCGGGTGAGGACGTTTTGTATGTGCCCCGGCGGCGAGGTCATCATGGAGTCCACGGGCGGCTGCGACCCGGTCATCACCGTCAACGGGCACAGTTACGCCGAGCGCAAGACGGAAAACACCAACTTCGCCCTGCTGGTGAGCACCGCCTTCACCAAGCCCTTCAACCAGCCCATCGCCTACGGGCGCTATCTGGCGCGGCTGGCTAATATCTTGAGCGGCGGGGTGCTCCTGCAACGCCTGGGCGACCTGATGGAGGGGCGACGCTCAACTCCGGAGCGCATCGAGCGGGGACTGGTCAAACCAACACTTAAGAACGCCACCCCCGGAGACCTCAGCTTCGCTTTGCCCTACAGATATCTCACCGACCTGGTGGAAATGCTGACGGCGATGGATAAGCTGGTCCCTGGCGTGGCTTCGCACCACACCCTGCTCTACGGCATTGAGGTCAAGTTTTATTCCTCCCGCCCCCAGCTCAGCCCCAGCCTGGAGACCGAGGTTAAGGGCATGTTCGCCATCGGCGACGGTGCCGGCGTCAGCCGCGGCTTAATCCAGGCATCGGTTTCGGGAGTGGTCGCCGCCCGCGAGATAGCCAGCAGGACAAAACGCTAGGGTAGATTGTCATTCCCGTCCCGTATCGCGTGCGGGGTAAACTCCGGCGGGAATCCAGTCCCTTCCTTTGGTAAAGGGGAATTTCCCATCCACCACTCCACCTTTGTTAGCGTGCGTTGTTAAGTCCCACCCAAAACCCACCCTACAAGGGTTAGACCCTTATATATCCTCCTGCAGAGGTTGTTCCCCACCCCGATTTTATCTATTCCAGCCCTCCGCCCTTCAAGGTAAAGAGGGGCTACGCCCCTCTTAAACACCCCACAGAGTTGAAATCTAAAAAGGACGTCATTCCACATATACTTTTGGGGGGTTCTCAAGGGGGGCTTCGCCCCCCTTTGAAAGACGTTTCTGGGCGGGTTGGTGTGGGAAAAACTACCTAGGGGGGGCGGGGAGAAAAACCTAGAGGTGTCTAACCCCCCATAAAAACAGCCAGTTGACAGGGTGCTTTAAGCTGACTAAAATGTGGTGGGTAAAAAGAACTGCGGGGTTTTCGACTAAGGAGGAGGATGCTGCGTGGCTAATGTAGTAGCTACGGACAACGAGAACTTCGAGAGCTTGCTGCGGCGCTTCAACAAGAAGGTGCAGCAAGAAGGCATCTTAGCCGAGGTGCGTCGGCGCGAACACTACGAGAAGCCCAGCGTCAAGCGCAAGCGCAAGGGAGCCGCCAAGAGACGCAAGAGTTCCAGAGCGCCGAGAAGAACTTAAACCTTATGGAACGAGAACCATCCCCATTACAACAGAAGCTGACGGACGACCTCAAGCAGGCGATGAAGGCCGGGGATACGGTAAAACGCTCCGTCATCCGCCTGCTGATGGCCGCCATCAAGAACGCCGAAATCGCCAAACAAAAAGCCCTAGAAGACAGCGATGTCCTGGGCGTTATCGCCAAGGAAATCAGGCAGCGCAAGGAGAGCATCGAAGCCTTCAAGCAGGGAAACCGCCCCGAGCTGGCGGCCCAAGAAGAAGCGGAGATGGCTATCCTCGAAGGCTACATGCCCGCCCAGATGAGCCGCGAAGAGATTATCGCCGAAGCCCGCAAGGTCATCCAAGAGGTAGGGGCGGAGAGCATCAGGGATAAGGGTAAGGTCATGCCCAAGCTCATCGCCAATCTAAAAGGGAAAGCCGACGGGCGGGAGATAAACGAGGTCGTCACCGAGCTTTTAAGCTAAAACGACCCCCTAAATCCTTCTCCCTCTCCTCTTCGGCGCCAGATAACCCCTTAAAGATGTCGAGCTTTCCACATCGCCCAGGGTAGCTACACCCTCCCCGGCATTAGTACCGCCTGCCAGCTTCTCCTTGATGGCTTCGACCATCCACTGCCGCATCGTCTTATCCTCTAGCGCCGCCGCCGCCTTGACGCGGTTTCTGAGCTCGGGGTCTATATCGAGGAAATACCGGGGACGCTTGGCTGAATCGGCCATTTTGAGCCTCCCTCATAGCCATTGTAGCCAACATAGCCAGAGCTGTCAATATCTCTTACGGTAAGGCTCGGGCCAGCTCTGATTCCAAATAGCCCGCCTTTGTCCCCAGCTCGATTATGCCCCAGGGAAGCTTTTGCCCCGTATCCCAACGCTGGTGGGCGTAGAAATCGATATCTACGTTGTGTTTTTCGGCTGACTTACGCCAGGCGGCCAGCGATAGCTCCCCCGTATCCGCCAGAACCCCCGCCAGTTCCTTATCTCCCCGCGCCAAAACCCCCTGCACCTGGCTCCAGGCCGGGCTTTCCCCCTTGACCTTTATCCCTTTGGGCATGAGGCTGTGCTTGATTACAGAGAGGCGATGGTTGAGTATAGCGGTTTGAGTCATGGGCAGCCACTGGAAGGGCGTGCCCGCCTTGGGGACGAAGGGAGAGATATTCAGTGTCAGGCGGCAGCCGGCCCGCTTTTTGTCTATGGTCTCCTTGCAAACCAAGACCAGCTTTATAATCGCCTCTATATCTTCGTCGCTCTCCGAGGGCAGGCCGATGATAAAGTAGAGCTTGAGCTGTTTTATCCCCGCTTCAGCGACCTTTTCTACCGCCTTGAGGATATCGTCTTCGGTGATGCCCTTCTTTACCAGCTGGCGCAGGCGTTCTGAACCAGCCTCGGGGGCAAGGGTAACCGTCTTGGCGCCGCCTTTAGCCAGCTCTCTTAGCACTATGGGGGAAAGCGGGGCGATGCGCAAAGAGCTTAAGGAGAGCTCCGCCCCCATAGCCGTTAATTTCGGCAATAATTCTTCAATATGAGGGTAGCTGGAGACAGCCGCCCCGACTAAACCCAACCGCTTGCGGTATTTAAGACTTTTCTCCGCCTGAGACAAGAGGCTGTCGAGCGAGCGGTAGCGCATGGGGGCAAAGCACTGGCTGACCAGGCAAAAGCGGCAGCCCCAGTTGCAGCCCCGCTCCACCTCGATGAGGTAAAGGTCGCCCAGCTCGGTGTCGGGGGTGAGCACCACCGAGGCGACGGGAAAGTCGTCGAGGTTTTTAGCCCACTGGCGCTCAACAGGCTTACCTGAATAGAATTGGGGGACGTAGATGCCGGGGAGAGCCGCCAGAGATTTGAGCAGGACGTTTCGGCTGACGTCCTCGGCGATAACAGGCAGCATTTCGGGCACCAGCGGCTCGGCCTCGCCGATAGCGAGAACATCGAAGAAGGGGGACAGGGGCATAGGGTTGGCCATGATGCAGGGTCCCCCGGCGATGACCAGCGGGTGGCTCTCGTTGCGGTCTCTGGCATAAAGGGGTATGCCGCTGGCCTTTAGAATGCTGACGACATTGAAGTAGTCGAGCTCGTAGGAGATGGAAAAGGCGACGGCGGCAAAATCAGGAAGCGGTCTTTGCGATTCTAGGGATACGGGGGAGCCACCCTCCCCTTCCCAGAAGACCCGCTCGCCGACAACGTTATCGTAGCCGTTGAGCAGGCTATAGACGGCGTGGACGCCCAAGTTGGACATGCCCAGGTAGTAGCTGTTGGGATAGACCAGGGCGATGGGGACCTTGCCCCCCCAGTCCTTGATGATAGTGCCCTGCTCCCGGGAGAGACGCCGCCTGGCTTTTTCTATTTCTTCCCAGCCCATATTAGCCCACAATCAGGTCGACAAACCTGTTCTCTCTTAAATTAAAGAGCCCCGACTCGCAGATGCGCAGGAAGGGTATGGCCGGGGTGGGGAGGACAGCCATGGTCAGGCGTATATCTGAGGACCTAGCCCCCAGCCCGCTGGCCGCTTTCTGGATACGCTCGAAGCCGGCGGCTATCGCCTCCATAGGCTCGGTGGAGATTAGCCCCGCCACCGGCAAAGCGATTTCGGCGATTACCTTGCCGCCAGCGCAGACCACCGTGCCCCCGCCCATCTCCCGGAGGCGGTTCAGCGCCCGCGCCATGTCGGCCTCATCGGCGCCGACGGCCATAATATCGCCGCAGTCCCAGACGGAGCTGGTGGCAATGGCTCCCCGCTTTAATCCGATGCCCTTAATTAAGCCAACGAAGCTCTTGCCCGTCCCGTAAGACCTCTCGATAGCGGCTACCTTCAATATGTCTTGACTAACGTCGGCTTTAAGCTGGCTGTCCACCACCGGCAAATCGACGAACTCTTCCCGCACCAGCAGGTCGGTCACCTGGTTCATCAGCCTGACCTTGACCTCCCTGCGACCACCCCCTACCGGGATAGCGAAGTCCTCGGCACTGAAGTCATTGGGCAGACGTAGGCTGTTGAGCAATGACTGCGGGTAGCGGTGCTTTCGGGGGGAAATAAGCACCCGGCCTTTTTGAGAGACCACCCGCCCGTTGCTGATGACGTATTCGGCCTTGATGGTCTTTAAATCCGGGATAATGACGATGTCGGCGTATTTGCCCGGGGCGATGCCGCCGATAATATCGTCCAGGGCGAAGTGCTGGGCAACATTGATGGTCGCCATCTGCACCGCCAGAACGGGGTCGAAACCGAGGTCGATGGCTTTCTGCACCACGAATTCCACATAGCCGTCTTTGACCAGCTGGTCGGGACCAACGCCGTCGGTGGACATGGCCAGTCGGTTAAGGTCGATGCCACTATCCTTTATGGGGGCGATCGCCTCCAGCTCCCTCCTCACCTCGCCCTCCCGTATCAGTACGAAAAGCCCCAGCCGGAGCCTTTCCCAGACCTCTTCGACAGTGGTCGGCTCGTGGCAGGAGCTGACGCCCGTGGCAACATAAGCCTGCAGCTTCTTGCCGGTGGCGCCGGCGCTGTGTCCATCAACCTTCCCACCCAACCTCGTTGTCTCAGCGATGAGGTCGAGCACCCTCTGGTTGCCCCCCACCACATCCGCCCAGTAAGGCTCGCCCAGCCCGATTACCTCTTTATAGCCTAAAAGGCGGCGCAGTTCCCTGATGCCGATGGCGTTGGCCTCGGTGACCGGGCTTATGGTGACCATGGGCGGGGCGGTAACCAGGATTTTCACGGGCTGGCGGCGCGCCGAGTTCAGGAACTGAACAACCCCTTCGTAGCCCAGGGCGGCGGCGATGGTGCAGCTCTCGGTGATGATGGTGGTGGTGCCCCCCTGGACAGCAAAACGCAATAGCTCGTTTATAGAGTAGATAGCATCGATGTGGGTGTGCCCGTCAATAAGACCGGGGATTAACGTCTTGCCCGCGGCGTCGATGACCTGAGTCTTAGAGCCGATGGACTTAGCATCCTGGCCCACGCAGGCTATGCGTTCGCCCTTTATAAGCACCGAGGCTTTTTCCACCTCACCGGTGTAAACGTTGACCACCGAGCCGTTGATAATGGCCAAATCGGCCTCGGCCTCCCCCAGCGCCACCTTAATTAGCTCTTGCCTGTCGTCTGGCATACTGCCCCATTATACAGGCTTCGGGGAAAAATGGCGATTTTGTCTAGTATGCTACAATATGCGATTGTGACATTCTAACCAACGTGTGTTATAATATAATTCCATTAAGAAGCCTCATTAGGGATGGAGGTGTAGGTGGTTATGAGTAAACTCGGTGAGCTTAGGCAACAACTTAGAACTATTACCGAGCAAAGCGGATTAACTGAATCAGCAGCGGTATTTGAGCAGTCTCGGTCATACATAGATTCCAACCGAGAAAAGCTATTGAAGCAGTATTCTAACCGTTGGATTGCCGTACATAAAAAGAAGGTGCTTGCTACCAACAAGGACTTGCGGAAACTAACAGTTAATCTTCGAAAAAGTGGCACTCCCCTAGAACAAATAGCAGTGGAGTTGCTAGTAAATGAAAAAGCCCCCATCCTCCTCTAAGTCATCCCCTGATAGTCAAAGGTTTGAAATCCACGGCTCTTATCGGCAAGGCTATCCAAGTGGTCCTTGGCACCCTTTTGTGCAAGTGGCCGTGGCTCTGCCCAGATTTAACGCCGTCAGGCAGGTAGACATGCTTGTGGACAGCGGCGCTGATATCACCACATTGCAACCGCAAGATAGCTTACTGTTACTAGAAGAATCACAATTCTCGGAGCTTGGTGAGAAGCACGAAGTACAAGGGATAGGAGGCTTTACCAGGTTTTCCCAAGAGGACGCCGCCATAGGGCTAATTCTGAGTGATAAACGTATCTGCTGGATTCCGATAGTAATTGATATAGCTGGATTAGATTCGACACCAGGTTTACCGTCGGTACTGGGGAATGATGTTATGCAATATGGTATAACACATCTTGATGCGATAAACGGCGCTGTCGAAATTGAGCTTTGGCTCCCCCACCCTTTAGTTACTTGAACCAAGGCGAATTTGCTTTCCCCTAGCACTTCGTATAGCCACAACTCGGACAGATGTAACACCCTTCCTGATAGACGAGCAGGTTGCCGCAATCGGGGCACTGCCCGGCCAGGTTCTTGACGGCATCAATGCCGTTACCGCCATTCTCGCTCTTTAAAGCCACATCCAGTTTTGAGCTCTCCTCACCCTGGCCGCTCTCAGCGCCGATGTGCTTTTCCAGGACGCCAGCGATAGCGTCAGCGCAGGAGAGGATGGACTTGCCGTCCTCCCAGGCGATATTGGGACAGCGGATGCCCTTGAGCTGCTTGACCACCGAGGCGACATCAACCCCGGAACGGAGCGCCAGCGTTATCAGGCGGCAGGTGGCTTCGAGCTGGGCGGAGGCACAGCCGCCCGACTTGCCCAGCGTGGCGAAGACCTCGAAGATGCCCTTGTCGTCGTAAGCCACCGTGATGTAGAGAGAGCCACAACCGGTGCTGACCTTGGTAATCGCCCCCCGGGTCTCGGTGGGTCGCTTGCGGGGCGTCAGCTTAAAGGCCTTCTCTTCCTTCTTACCCTTGCCCGTGGTCAATACCTGAGAGTCGCGGCTGCGGTCGCGGTAGATGGTTATCCCTTTAAGCCCCGCTTCATAAGCCATCTCATAGACCTTGGCGACGTCCTCGCGGGTCGCTTCCGTGGGGAAGTTGACCGTCTTGGAGACGGCGTTGTCGGTGGACTTCTGGAAGGCGGCCTGCATCTTGACGTGCCACTCCGGGGTTATCTCGTGGGCGGTGACGAATACCCGCTTGACTTCGTCGGGGACGCCCTCCATATCACCAAGCTTGGCCCCCTCGGCCAGCTTCTTCATCATCTCTTCGGAGTATAAGTCGCCGTCACGGGCTACTTTCTCGAAATAGGGGTTCACCTCGACCATCTGGGCGCCGTCCAGGATATTGCGGGTGTAGCTCAGGGCAAAGAGGGGCTCGATGCCGCTGGAACAGCCCGCGATTATGCTCAAAGTGCCGGTGGGAGCGATGGTGGTGCAGGAGGCGTTGCGCATCTTGGCGCCGCCGGGAACGTCGTAGATGCTGCCCGCAAAAGCGGGAAAGGCGCCCCTTTCCTCAGCCAAGTCCGCCGAGGCTTTGTCCGCCTCGTCGTGCACAAAGCGCATCAGCTCGGTGCCGACCTTTAGCGCCTCCGCCGAGTTATAGGGGACGGCGAGCATGAGCAGCATATCGGCAAAGCCCATCACCCCCAGCCCTATCTTCCGCGATTTCTTGGTCATATCCTCTATCTGGGGGAGGGGGAACTTATTGACATCAATGACGTTATCCAGGAACCTGACGGCGGAGCTGACCGTCCTGGCCAGCTTGGGGTAGTCAATCTCGAACCTGCCGTCAGCGGCTTTGAGCATCCGCGCCAGGTTGATTGAGCCCAGGTTGCAGGACTCGTAGGGGAGGAGGGGCTGCTCGCCGCAGGGGTTGGTCGATTCGATCTTGCCCAGTGCCGGTGTCGGGTTGTCCTTGTTGATGCGGTCGATAAAGACGATGCCGGGGTCACCGGTGCGCCAGGCCATATCCACGATTTTATCGAAGACCTCTTTGGCGTTGAGCTTGCCCTCCACTTTTTTGGTGCGTGGGTTTATCAGCTCGTAGTCGTCGCCGCTTTTGACCGCCTCCATGAACTCGGTGGTCACCGCCACCGAGATATTGAAGTTGGTCAACTTTCTGGGGTCTTCCTTGGCGGTGATGAAGCGCATTATGTCGGGGTGGTCAACGCTCAGGATGCCCATATTGGCCCCCCGCCTCGTCCCCCCCTGCTTGGTGACGTCGGTGGTGGTGTCGAAGACCTCCATAAAGGAGACGGGGCCGCTGGCCACACCCGAGGTGGACTTGACGAAGTCGCCCTCCGGCCTCAGGTTGCTGAAAGAGAAGCCGGTGCCGCCGCCGCTCTTGTGGATGAGGGCGGTGTACTTTACTGCGTCGAAGATGGACTCCATGGAATCACCGACGGGAATGACAAAGCAGGCCGAGAGCTGCCCCAGCTCCCGCCCGGCATTCATCAGGGTGGGAGAGTTAGGCAGGAACTCTAAATTGGCCATGAGCTGGTAGAACTCGTCTTCCCGGGCCGTAACGTCAGCCTGGGGGTCATAGCTGAGCTCGGCGGCGGCGATAGCGGCCGCCACGCGGCGGAACATCTTCTCGGGCGTCTCGATGACATTGCCCTCTTTATCCTTCTTGAGATAGCGTTTCTCCAAGACACGAAGAGCGTTTTGGCTAAGATTGATACCCGATGAGGGTGGGGCCTGGGGTTGAACGACAGTGGTTGCTTCCATCTCAGGCTTGACCTCCTCTCGCTTCTGCGGCTCTTCGGCCTTCTTTTTTGTTTCTTCAGCCTTCGGCCTGGGGGGTTCTTCGGCCTCCAGGATTTCCTTGACCAGGGCTTGAATCTCGTTGTCGTTGAGCAGGCGGATGGTGCGGCGGGGCTTGATGACCAGCTCCTCCATACCCGGCAGGGGCTGGGCCACTATCTCCCGGGACATCAGGGAAGGCGTCTGCTCCAGGCGCTCGATAACCCGGGAGGTAAGCTCCTCGACGCGCTTTCGGTCCGACATGCCCATGGACTCGGCAATCTTAAAGATAGCTCGCGCAATCTGGTTGCGGTCGACCAGCGGCTGGGCGGCTTTGTTCCTGGCCGGGCTCATCTCCGCTTCCTCCTTCGGCTTTTAGCCACCCCGGCCAGCTCCTCATCGGGGAGGAGGGACAGCTGGCTGGAGGCAACAGATGGCTCGGCGTCGAGCAGGGTATCTACTTCCTCCTTCAGGGCGGTGATATCGGCAAACTCCCGGTAAACGCTGGCGAAACGGATGTAGGCGATTTGGTCCAGCCCTTTAAGCCTTTCCATCACCATGTCGCCGACGACGGCGCTCGGTATCTCCGCCTTGCCCAGCTGGTAAAGCTCGGCTTCGATATCGTCAACCAGCTTTTCCACGATGCCCGTGGGCAGCGGGCGCTTTTCGCAGGCCTTGCGGATGCCAGATAGCAGCTTTTCGCGGTCAAACTCCTCGCGCCGCTCGTCCTTTTTAATAACGAAGAGGCTGGCGGGCTGTAGCCGCTCGTAGGTGGTAAAGCGCTCGCCGCAGCCCAGGCACTGGCGCCGGCGGCGTATGCCGTCGTTTACCTCACGGGAGTCGATAACCCTGTCTTCACTATGGCCGCAATAGGGACAGTTCATGCCTCACCACACATTATATTGGGTAGCGGAGATAAGATACCACAATATATAGTGTTTGTCAAGAGTCAGGCACTATATTGACTTAACATGTCTAAATGCTATACTAGGAGTTAGACATACTGTGCAGTTAATCTGTAGCCCAACAAGGGTAAAGCTACAGGAAAAACTAAGAGGTGAAATTATGTTTGAACATAAACACTATATGCCTATTCTAAAGGCGAAACAAAGCGAGTGCATAGCCTTACGAAACTTAAACCCTGATCTTAAGGAAAACATGATTCCATTATTTGAGATGCAACCAAGAGAAACTCAGAGTTTACTTGAACGTACTATAGGGCAAATAGAAACGAGTTGGGAGAAACATCTACCTCTTTATCTAGATATTGATAAAGATTACTTATCATCGAACAATGATGAAGCCCTCACAAACTTTACATACGCAATCAATCGCAGCCAAGCAAAAGAGTACAAATTTATACCAGTAACTGGCTTAAGACGCCCCACCAGATATCAAGAGATTATTCAGTCATCAATTAAACAACGGTCAAATGGTGTTTGTATCCGCTTGGAAAGTATCGATTGGTTAGACTTACAGGAATTAAACCAAAATATAGAAAACCTGATTTCAAAATTTAATTTGTCTTACGACAAGGTAGATATTTTGTTAGATTTTGGGGCCTTCCTCCCGAGCCAATCAGGAACCATAGTCACTTCTGCTGCTACTACAATTAATAAATTATCAAGATTAAAAGATTTCCGTAATTTAGTCATCTCAGGCACAGCATTTCCTGCCAATCCTCCGCTCGCCATACAGTCAGTTCACAAACTACCAAGATCTGAATGGTTAGTTTGGACAACTCTTAAATCCGGCAAAATGGTTGAACGTATGCCTATCTTTGGTGACTATACGATTGTTCACCCCAAATTCCCTGAATTAGATTTCAGGTACGTCGAAATTGCCCCAAAAATAAAATATACCACTGAAACCGAATGGATATTCATAAGATGGGATAAGGGGAATTGGCCTGCATTTCACAATGTGTGTCGTTTACTAGTGGGGCAATCTGAATTCAGCGGAGAAGGATTTAGTTGGGGAGACAGACGTATTTATGAATGCTCTACTAACGCCTACGATACTGGTAACCCAGGACAATGGGTAACTATTGGAATTAATCACCATTTAACATTCGTTACTGAGCAGATCGCCAGTTTTCCCGGGCCTTGAGGCGCTCTCTCACAACTTTACGTAGCTCTTCGACAGAAAGGTTATCAACAATCTTCTGCCATAAATCACGACGAGGCTTGCTTAACATACCTTCAGCTAGACCATGCTCTTTAAGTACTGTGAGTGCTTCATTACGCCACAGAAGCTGAACTAATGAAAGCGGATCAATGCTCGGATTATGTTCTGGGTGGCGGATTACCTGAAAACAAACCCGCCTACCAATCGTTAGAGCCCTAGTTATACCCCACCAACAGGGAACCTTATCTGCGATTTTATTTACATAGCGTCCACTCGTGACAATAGTAACAGTATCAAAAGTCCGACTATAGACTTCTTCTTGCGCTGGTAGACGCTCAAGCGTGTCCCGTTCACTTTTTATTTCATATCCGTTAAAGGTGCCATTTACAACTGCAATATCCACCCTAACCGCACCTTTGCAAAGACCGACTTCATCAATTATAAGTGTATCTGGCTCTCTGGCATTGCGAGACTCTAACTCCTGCTTTAGCGCAGTCCTAATGTCATAATCACGCATCGGAAAGCCCCTCCGTGCAAAGTTTACACCCCTGAACTCGGCAAATCAATATCTTCACTCCTTTACAAAAAAAGGCTGCAGAGCCAGAGTACTCCACAGCCTTTTTAGCCGGTATTCTCCGTTATTACCACTGGACTCACCTCTAATGCGAGCCCGGTGGAGTCTTTATTAGCTTAGTTGACGGCGTAATCGGTTGGCGCCGGTGACTAAACAGGGGGCGGCGCAAGAAAGCGGGAACATCAAGCTCCTCTTCCTTGCCTCTTAAGCCCCTAAGCAACTCGTTGAACTCCTCTTCCCGACTGACGCCAGCCAGCCCCAGCTTGGAAGCAAAGCCGGTGGCAATCAGGGTTATCCTCACCTCTTCACCCATACTCGGGTCTTGAGCCACGCCGAAGATGATGTTGGCTTCGGGGTCCACCGCCGCCTTGATGACGTCGGCGGCTTCGTTGACCTCGAACAGGGTAAGGCCGGTGCCGCCGGAGACATTAAAGAGCACACCCTTGGAGCCCTCAATGGATACATCCAGCAGCGGGCTGGCCAGGGCTTCGTTAGCCGCGTCGACAGACCGACTCTTGCCTGAACCCACTCCCATGGACATCCAGGCCGGGCCAGCGTCCTTCATCACCGCCTTAACGTCAGCGAAGTCAAGGTTGATTAAGCCCGGTACGGTGATAACCTCGGCGATAGCCTGGACACCGTGGCGCAGCACGTCGTCGGCCAGCTTGAAGGCATTATCCACCACCGTCGATTGGTCGCAGAGGTCGAGCAGCTTGTCGTTAGGGATGATGATAAGGGTATCGACCTTGCCCAGTAGGCGAACAATGCCGTCCTCGGCCACCTCGTTACGGTGGGTGCCCTCGAAGGTAAAGGGCTTGGTGACTACGGCGATGGTCAGCGCCCCGGTCTGTTTGGCGGCTTCAGCCACCACCGGAGCGGCGCCGGTGCCGGTGCCACCACCCATGCCGCAGGTGACGAACACCATGTCGGAGCCCTCGAGAATCTGGACGATCTCCTCGCGGCTCTCCTCGGCCGCCTTCTGGCCCATATTGTGGTCGCCACCCACGCCCAAGCCCCTGGTGAGCTTTTCACCAAGCTGGACGCGGATGGGAGCCTCGGTGATAGAAAGGGCCTGGGCATCGGTATTCATACCGATAAACTCGACCCCTTGAATCTGCTCCCTGACCATGCGGGTGATAGCGTTACAGCCACCACCGCCCAAGCCGCAGACCTTAATCTTGGCTGGGTTAGGACTGAAGGTTGTTTTTGCCATTTCTCCCCCCTCCTTTCTTATTAGGTTATCTGTTTTCTAACGGAAAACTTTAAAGAGCCGGGAAACGAAGCGCCGCAGGCCGCCGCCTAAGCCGCTGCCGCGATTCCAGGTTTGCATCTCGCGGTGCTTGGCTCCCCAGAGCAGCAGCCCCACGCTGGTGGCGTAGGCCGGGTCGTGCAGGGCGTCCGAGATGCCGTAGATATTGCTGGGAATGCCGACCCTTACCGGCAGCTGCAGGGTATTGCGCCCCAGGGCTTCGATACCCGCCAGGTTGGAACTGCCGCCGGTGAGCACTATGCCGTCGGGAACCAGGGTCTCGTAGTCGGAACTGGGCATCTCAAGCACGATGAGCCTGAGTATTTCCTCTACCCGGGCGCGGATGATGTCGCAGAGGTCCTGGTGGGAAACGCCGTGCCCGTTGGTGGTCAGGGTATCGCTGCCCGAACCCCCCTTGGTCTCATAGACCGGGGTGACGCTGCCGTACTTCTTCTTCATTTCCTCGGCTACGTCGAAGGGCAGCCCTAGCCCGATGGCGATGTCCCTGGTTATCTGGTAGCCAGCGACGGGTAGAATGGCGGTGTGCCAGATGCTGCCTTCCCGGAAGATGGCGATATCGGTGGTGCCGCCGCCGATATCGGCCAGGACGACGCCTACCTGCTTCTCGTCCTCGGAAAGCACCGCCTCGCTGCTGGCCAGGGGCTCCAGGATAAGGTCGTCGATATCGAGCCCGATGCCGCGGATGCACTTCACCAGGTTTTGCACCGAAGTCACGGCGGCGGTGATGATGTGGGCCTCGACATCCAGCCTGAAGCCGTGCATCCCAATCGGGTTCTTGACCCCCGCCTGGCCGTCAACGGCATAACCGCGAGGAATGACGTG
>DAOUMR010000014.1:0-10018 GCA_034409905.1 Dehalococcoidales bacterium
TCGAGCGCTGTCAAAGCCTTAGTCCCCCATAACCTGCACTACGATTTGCCTCGAGCGGGCTCTGTTGTCGAAGTCCACCAATACGATTTGCTGCCAGGTGCCCAGCGCCAGGCTCTTACCGCTAAAGGGGATTACCAGCGAGGCTCCCAGCAATGAGGCACGGACGTGCGAATGCCCGTTGCCGTCGCCCCAGGCTTTGTCGTGCTGGTAGGGGATGTTTTGGGGGATTATTCGTTCCCACATCTCTTTGAAGTCGGCCAGCAGCCCCGGCTCGAACTCGATGGTGGTGATGCCGGCGGTGGAGCCGGTGATGAACAGGGTAACCGTCCCTTCGCTTAGCTTCGTCTCGGCCAGCTGCTTTTGCACCTCGGGCGTGATGTCAATGATTTCGCCGTGCCCCTTGCTTTGCAGGCTTATCTTCTTGGTGATTACCATTCTTCTACCTCCCCACATTGTCTTTCTTTTCCCCACCCCACCTTGTTAACGGACGTATTTCTGACCCGCCCTGCCCACCCTTAGAGGGTATTCTCCCTCTAGAATGCCCTTGGGTGTTCGCCACCCCGCCCCGTTTTCTCCCGTCATTCCCGCGAAGGCGGGAATCCAGCCTCTCTTTCCCCCTTTGCGAAAAGGTGACTTTAGTTTCTAAATATCGGCTAGTTCTTCCCACAGGATGTCGTTAAGCTCAAATATCGGGCCGTCCTGGCAGACCTGTTTTAAGCCGTTTTTCGTCTTTACCGTGCAGCCGTAGCAGACGCCCAACCCGCAGCCCATCCGCACCTCTAGTGAGATTTGGACGGATTGATTTTTTAGCTCCGACATCTTGGCCATAGTTTGGTACATCGCCAGCGGCCCGCAGGCGAAGATCTGATTGGAATCCTTAATGAAATCAGGTAGAACACCGGTTATCATTCCCTTTTTGCCCTGGCTGCCGTCTTCGGTGGCGGTGACGAGTCTGACTTCGTTGGGGAGGTGGGGATAAAGCTGGGCAGCGGTTGGTGCTCCGTAGAGTAAGGTCACCAATAGCCCTCGTTTAATGGCTTCACCTGCCAGGAAGACCATCGGAGCTATACCCATGCCCCCCGCTATCATTAGCAGCTTCTTCGAGTCAGGACTGATGCTAAAGCCGTTGCCCAAAGGCCCCAGCAGGTCTAAATTATCGCCTGACGCGCGCTGGGAAAGCCATTGGGTGCCGCCCCTCACCACGTTAAAGAGCAGGGCGATTTTGTCGTTTTCTCGCTGGTGGATACTGAAAGGGCGGCGCAGCGGGTGTTCATCGTTTTCCCCGCAGCGCACCATGACGAACTGCCCGGGCTTGGCCTGTTTAGCGATTCCGGGGGCTTCCAGCCAGAGAAGGTGAGCACTCTTCATCGGCTTGGTGTTGGCGGTGACTTTGGCTATCTCCAGCATCAACTGGGCACCTTCTTACGGTAGTCGGATACGGGCAGGGCGCTGTAGATCTGACTCCCCCGGAGCAATGCCTTGAGGGCGGCCTGGGCGGTATCGAGTGAGGTGAAGCAGGGGATGCGCTTCTCGGTGGCGGCGCGGCGGATGCGGAAGCCGTCCCTCAAGGGGACGCGTCCACCGGTAATGGTGTTGACGATGCCGCTTACCGTCTTGTCGTTGATAATATCGAGGACGTTGGGGTGCCCCTCGCTCAGCTTCTTGTGGATGGCTGTTACCGGCAGCCCTGATGCCTTAATCATGGCGGCGGTGCCTTCGGTGGCGTAGAGCTTATAGCCTATCTCGGAGAACTTCCTTATTATGGGCAGCGCCTCGGGCTTATCCCGGTCGGCAATGCTGAAGAGGATGGCGCCTTCTGACTGGAGCATTAAACCCGCGGCTTGAAGCGCCTTGGCCAGGGCGGCGTCATAATTATAGTCAATGCCCATTATCTCGCCGGTGGACTTCATCTCGGGACCCAAATAAGTGTCCACGCCAATCAATTTCGACATGGAAAAGACGGGGGCTTTGATGGCCACCAGCTTTTGCCGCGGCCAAAGGCCCGTCTTATAGCCCTGCTCCTTCAGTGTCTTACCCAGCATGACCTTGGTGGCGACCTTGACCATGGGCACGCCGGTGACCTTGGAGATGAAGGGGATGGTGCGGCTGGCGCGGGGGTTTACCTCCAGGACATAGACCGAGGAACCACCGCCGTTAGTGTTGCGCATAATGACGAACTGGATGTTCATCAGGCCCTTTATTTTGAGCCCCAGACCAATCCTGATGGCGTAGTCAACGAGGGTATTCACCTCGGCTTCGGTCAGGTTGATGCCGGGGTAGAGCGCCATGGAATCGCCGCTGTGGACGCCGGCCCTCTCGATGTGCTCCATTATGCCCGGAATGAGTATGTCTTCGCCGTCGCCGACGGCGTCGACCTCCGCCTCTTTGCCCTCCAGGTACTTGTCGATGAGGACGGGGTGCTTGGTGTCCAGCTCGATAGCCTGTTTGATATAGCGGTTGAGCTCGCTGGAGTTGTGGACAATCTCCATAGCCCGGCCGCCGAGGACGTAGCTGGGGCGGACCAGCACCGGATAACCGATGAGCTTAGCCACGCTTAGAGCTTCCTGTGCCGTGGTCACGCCGGCGCCGGGGGGCTGGGGTATGCCCAGCTCGTTAAGGAAGTTCTCGAAGCGGCGCCTGTCCTCGGCAAGGTCGATGGCTTCGGCGCTGGAGCCCAGCAGGGGCATACCGCTGCGAAAGAGGGGCTCGGCCAGGTTTATGGCCGTCTGCCCGCCGAACTGGACGATTGACGGCGTTGCCTCACCGTTAGTCCCCTCGTTTTCCAGTATGTCGCGCAGGCTCTCCTCGTCCAACGCTTCGAAGTAGAGGCGGTCGCTGGTGTCGAAGTCGGTGGAGACCGTCTCCGGGTTAGAGTTCACCATAATGGCCTGATAGTCGGATTCCTGCAGAGCCCAGGCGGAGTGGACGCTGCAGTAATCAAACTCGATGCCCTGGCCGATGCGGATGGGCCCGCTGCCGATGACCACCGCCTTGTTCGTCTTGGAGGCTATAGCCTCGTTCTCCTGCTCGTAGCTGCTGTAGAAATAGGGGGTGGCGGCATCGAACTCGGCGGCGCAGGTATCCACCATCTTATAGACGGGGCGGATGTTCCAGTCATGGCGCAGCTGCCGAACCTGCTCGGGCAGCCTGTCGGCCAGCGTGCCAATCTGACCGTCGGCAAAGCCCAGTCGTTTCGCCTTGAGCATAAGCTCCGGGGTCAGCGTCTCGGCCAGCAGCGTTTTTTCCATATCCACGATGTTCTGCAGCTTGGTGGTGAACCAGAGGTCGATATGCGTATGCTCCGACAGCGCCTTGGGGGTTATCCCCCGCCGTAGCGCCGTCATCAGCGCCCAGAGCCTGAGGTCGTTGGGCTCCAGCGGGTAATCTTTGATGTCCTCACCCAGCTTCCAGTTGGGGTCTTCCCAGAGCAGCGACCTATTGCCGAACTCAAGGGAGCGGATCGCCTTTTGCAGGGCGGCTTCGAAGCACCGGTCAATGGCCATTACCTCGCCGGTGGCTTTCATCTGGGTGCCGATAATCCTATCACCGGATTCGAACTTATCGAAGGGCCAGCGCGGAATCTTGACCACCAAGTAGTCCAGAGCCGGCTCGAAGGAGGCCATCGTCTTGCCCGTAACCTGGTTGGGTATCTCGTCCAGCCGCTTGCCCACGGCAATCTTGGCGGCGACGCGGGCGATGGGGTAGCCGGTGGCTTTACTGGCCAGCGCCGAGCTGCGGCTGACGCGGGGGTTGACCTCGATGACGAAGTAGTTTTCGCTGTTGGGGTCGAGGGCGAACTGTATGTTGCAGCCGCCTTCGACGCCCAGGGCGCGTATAATCTTGAGGCTGGCTGTCCGCAGCATCTGGTATTCCTTGTTGGTCAGCGTCTGGCTGGGGGCGACGACGATGCTGTCACCGGTATGCACCCCCATCGGGTCGAAGTTCTCCATGTTGCAGACGGTGATGCAGTTGTTGGCGGCGTCGCGCATCACCTCGTACTCGATTTCCTTCCACCCCGCCACCGATTTCTCCACCAGCACCTGGCTGATGGGGCTGGCCGAAAGCCCGCCGCTGACCACCTTTTCCAGCTCCTTCATGGTGCGGGCGACCCCTCCCCCCGTTCCCCCCAGCGTGTAGGCGGGGCGGATAATCAGGGGCAGGCCGATTTCACGGGCTACCTTTCGGGCTTGCTTCAAGGTGTTGACGGTGGCGCTCTGGGGCGTAGGCTCGCCGATTTTAGCCATCAGTTCCTTGAAGAGCTCGCGGTCTTCGGCGTTTCTGATGGTCTGGATGGGGGTGCCCAGAGATTTTACGTTATACTTCTCTAGTATGCCCGCGTCGGCTAAATCCACGGCCAGGTTCAAGCCCGTCTGCCCGCCGAGGGTGGGTAGTAGGCCGTCCGGGCGCTCCTTTTCGATAATGCGCCCCACCATCTCCACGGTAAGCGGCTCGATATAGACGATGTCGGCGATGCCCTCGTCAGTCATGATGGTGGCGGGGTTGGAGTTGACCAGCACCGAGGTCACCCCTTCTTCCCGCATGGCTTTGCAGGCCTGAGTTCCCGCGTAGTCGAACTCCGCCGCCTGCCCGATGATGATGGGCCCCGAGCCGATGATTAGGACTTTAGATGGTTTCAATCAAATTTACTCCTTTTGTCATTGCGAGCCGTAGGCGAAGCAATCTCTATAATCCTTCATACAAATCATGCCACTCTTCATTCATGCTGTTAACCAATTGAACCTTCTTTCTCCTTGGGCCTCCTTTTATTTGCTTTTCCCTCAAAATGGCGTTCTCTATATCTTCAAACACCTCATAATAGACGAGCTTAATAACGTTATATTTCTTAGTGAATCCTTCGGCCAGCTTGTTTTTGTGCTCATAAACTCTTCTTTTGAGGTCATTGGTTACTCCTGTATAAAGCACGTCGTCCTCTTTATTGGTCATTATGTATACGTAATATTGTTTATTCACCTGCTTAGCCTTTGAGATTGCTTCGTCGCTTCGCTCCTCGCAATGACATTAAGATTTTTGCCCCCTAGTAATGACATTGCTGTTTGCTCTGCTCTGTCATTGACACTTTACCCCCTGTGCCCGTAATCAGGTTTAAGGGGTACTCCGCTTTGTCATTGCGAGCCGCAGGCGAAGCAATCTCTATAATCACCCCCTCACCCCAAAAACCTCCTGATATTTGCCGCCCGCAGCACCGATTCCTCCAGCCACACCTTGTCCCCCTTCAATGATTTCAGGATATTGTCGGTTATTTCTTTGTGCTGCTTATTGACCTCGAAGTCCACCGGAAATTCCCTTATCGTCCGGCCAAGCTCCTTGGTCAAATAGGGCGTGTCGGGGTTCAGGTACTGCAGGGCGTCTCTGAGGTCGTCTTTGCAGTTGAGATAAACGCTCTGGATAAACCTGATGTCCTCTTTGGTCAGGGCGTTCAAACCCAGTATTTCGGGCGGCAGGCCGACGGAATATAGGGCGGCGGTGAAGGGTATTACCCGCGGCAGGGTGATGCCCTTCATGCTGCGCGGGTAGCCGAAAAGCCCGATGTGGAGCTTTCGCTTGCGGCGGTTGGGGATGTATTTGGCCAGCTCGTTAATCATCGGCGCCAGCACCTCGACCTGTTTCTGGTATTCTGTGGAGTAGCGCCCGATTATATCCAGGCACCTCGCCTCGTCCAGTTCCAGTGGCGGGCCCGCCTGGCGCTGCCGCAGCTTCTTTATGGCGGCGACGACCTCGTCGTGGGGGTTGTCGTACTTGAAGGCCGACTGTATGGTGAAGGTATGGGCGCTAGGGTAGTCCTTGACGATTTTGTCCACCGTGTCGGGCTTGAGGTTGCCGCGGAAGGGCGCCGAGCCGACGCCCATAATAGGGTATATTCCCACCCCCGTTTCCTTTGACATCTTGTGCAGCCTCTGCAGGGAAATCTTGTTTAGCAGGACGGCGCTGACCAGCCCGTAGTTCATGGCCGGGTCGGAGCGGGCCAGAAAAACCCGCTGGTGACTTACCTTCTTGTCCTTGAGATAGACGCGGGTCATCTCGTGGGCGTTGAGCATGTGCTCCATCTCCTCAAAGAGGGGGATGACGTTGATTGTCTCCGGCTTGAACTCGCCTATCCAGTCGCGGATGGAGATGTCGCCCTTACTGAAGGGCTGGTTCTGCTTGCCGACGACGAAATCGGCATAGTAGCGGTAGATGCGGTCAATGCACCTGGGCGAGGCCGTCATGGGCAGGATGACCTCGAAGATGGGGGCGGTATCGTCCCCGTAGAAGAGCTTGGCGGCATCGAAAGAGCGGGGTATGCTCTCCAGAGTTTCCAGCAAAATCTTGGACTCGGCGTGTTCCACGGTGGGGTTGGGCACGCGCAAAGTAATGAAAATGTCCTCGCCCAGCCGATTGTTCTTGAAAAATGTCTCGTAGCGGGTGAGCAGCTTCTTGACCACGTAGTTATCGACCTCTTTGCCCTCGCAGTCCCACATCTGCTCGTCACAGGTGAGGTGGGAAAAGGCGTAATAGGCCTCCTGTATCTCGTCCTCACCGCTGAGCTGGGGGTCTTCGGCAAAGAAGGGCGGGTTGACGTTATCGGGGTGCTGGGTGCTCATGCACTTGGGTATCTTTGGCTCTTTCAACTAACTGCTCCCTTTTGCCAATCCAAAGGTGAGAATCTTGCGTAGTATCTTTTTTACTTTCTTCCTACTATCTATCTTGTCTCTTTCATTAAGCGCAAAACTATACAAATGTCTTCTTAGAGCTTGCCTCCAATTATGTCCCTGCCATCCAGGCATTTTGGCAATATCATGAGACAAACTTACCACGTAGCCCCATAACTCACGCTTAAAACCTTTCTCATCAAATATATCTTCTCTTACTTCGCAGTAGTACTTTTTGATGTATCCTTTTAACCTCGATTTTGCCTCGTCAATAGTAATTTTTGCCCCACCCCTCTTCCCCTTTTTATTTCCCCTTACTCTCTTCATCCCAAAAACCTCTTGATATTAGCCGCCCTCGGCAACATTTACCCATCCCCTTTAGTATTTAGATATTAGTGCTTAGAATTTATTGTTTAGTATTTAGTATTTTTCTCAATCATCTCCATAAACTGGTCGAAGAGATAGGTGTTGTCCAGCGGCCCCGGTGAGGCTTCGGAGTGGTACTGGATGGCGAAGATAGGCAGCTTTTTATGGCGCAGCCCCTCGACCGTTCCGTCGTTTAAGTTTATATGAGTGACCTCTAAGTCTTTGCCGATGCTATCGGGGTCAACGGCGTAGCCGTGGTTCTGGGCGGTGATGTGTATTCGGCCGGTGGCTAATTCGCGCACGGGGTGGTTGGCGCCGCGGTGGCCGAATTTGAGCTTGAAGTTTTTGCCGCCGAAGGCGCGGGCGATGAGCTGGTTGCCCAGGCAGATGCCCATCATCGGCTTCTGGCCGGCCAGTTTCTTAACCGTGTCCACGATATAGTCCAAAAGCTCGGGGTCGCCCGGTCCCGGCGAGAGCAAGACGCCGTCGGGCTTTAACTCCAGAATCTCCTCGGCCGAGGTAGTGCAGGGGACGACACTAACGGCGCAGCCCCGCTGCGCCAGCAACCGCAAAATATTGTATTTCAGCCCGCAGTCGAGGACGACGACCTTATAGTGCGGCTCGCTACCGTTCTCCCACTGGTAAGGTTTCTCGGTGGTCACCTGCTTTACAAAATCGGTCGAGCCGTAGTCGGGCTGCTTCTTTAGCTGCTTTAAGGCCTGCTCTGGCGTCTTGTCGCTGGTTATGATGCCCATCATCACGCCCACCGAGCGCAGTTTGCGGGTAACCGCCCGGGTATCAATGCCGCTTATGCCCGGGATGCCGTATTCGGCCAGGTACTGGTGCAGCGTTTTGGCATTGAGGTAATGGTTGGGCTGGTAGCACTCCTCGCGTATGGCAAAGCCCCTGACCTGGATTTTAGCCGACTCGATGTCCAGCTCGTTGATGCCGTAGTTGCCGATGAGGGGGTAGGTGGGGAGGACAATCTGCCCGGCATAGGACGGGTCGGTGAGCATTTCCTGGTAGCCCACCATGCTGGTGTTGAAGACGACCTCGCCGTAGGCGTCGCTTTCGGTGCCGAAGGAGATACCCTGAAAGACCGAGCCGTCAGCCAGGACCAGGATTGCCGGTTTGTTGTTCATCTTATCAACCCTATCCCCTTTATCCCCTTCCCCTTCGCAAGGGGAAGGGGAAGGATTTTTTTTAATGAGGGGGCTTCGCCCCCTCAAACTCCCCCTGTTTTATCTCTATTTGGTTGATTTGTCCTTATAAACTATCTTCCCCCCGTATATCGTCGCTATCACCTTCCCCTTGAGCTTTTCGTCCTCAAGTGGGGTATTTTTGCCCTTGGAGGCGAATTCCTTGGTATCCACCACCCACTCCCGGTCAGGGTCGAATATAGTGACGTCGGCGGGGGCACCGACGGCCAGTGTGCCCAGCTTGCCTTGTTTGCTGCCCAGTATCTTGGCCGGCTCGCAGGTCAGTTTGGATATTAAGGTGACTAGGCTCAATTTCTTCTTGTGCACCAGCCCCATTAATGCGCCCAGCGCCGTCTCCAGCCCGCTGATGCCGAAGGGGGCCTGGGCGAACTCGCAGAGCTTGTCACCCTCGGTGTGGGGAGCGTGGTCGGTGGCGATGATGTCGATAGTATTATCGTTAAGCCCCTGGATTAATGCCTCGATATCCCTTTCCGTCCTCAAGGGGGGGTTGACCTTGGCGTTGGTGTTGTAGCCGATAACCCTCTCCTCGGTGAGGGTAAGGTGGTGGGGGGTGGCTTCGGCGGTAACGTTGACGCCCTTTTTCTTGGCGCGGCGGATAAGCTCTACCGCCCCCTCGGTGGTGGTGTGGGCGATATGCAGCCGCCCACCGGTCAGTTGCGCCAGCGCTAAATCTCTGGCAACGATGATGTCCTCGGCGGCGTTGGGTATCCCGCGCAAGCCCAGCTTGGCCGACACCACGCCCTCGTTCATCTGCCCGCCCTCGCTAAGAACCGTGTCCTCGCAGTGGTCGGTGATGGGCAGGTCGAAGGCGCGGCTGTAGTCCAGCGCCTGCCGCATAATATAAGAGCTTAAGGCCGGCTCGCCGTCGTCACTGAAAGCAATAACCCCAGCCGCCGCCAGCTCGCCCATCTCGGTCAGCTCTTTGCCCTTCCTCCCCTTGGAGATGCAGCCGATGGGCAACACCCTGACCAATGCCTCCGCCGCCTTCGATTTTATGTACTCGATAGCCGTCTGGCTGTCCAGCGGCGGGTTGGTGTTGGGCATGCAACAGATGGTGGTAAAGCCGCCTTTGGCAGCGGCTCTGGCCCCGCTGGCGATGGTCTCCTTCTCCTCGTAGCCAGGCTCCCTCAAATGGGTGTGCAGGTCAATCAAGCCGGGGCAGACGACCAGTCCCCTGGCGTCAATAACTTCGTAATCGGTTTTAGGTGGCTCCCCTTTACCCCGCCAGGAGATTTTGCCTTCGGCAATAAGCAGTGAGCCGACCTCGTCCAGCTTCTGGCTGGGGTCAATTATGCGTCCGCCTTTAATTAACAGTGGTTTGTTCATTGTTTCTGACTCCCGGCTAGTATGTAGAGCAAAGCCATGCGCACGGCCACACCGTTGGCCACCTGCTCGTTGATGACCGACTGGGGGCCGTGAACGATGGCGGGGGCAATCTCAATCTCTTCGTTTACCGGGCCGGGGTGGAGCACTATGGCATCGGGCTTGGCTAGCTTAAGCCTGGCTTCGGTAAGCTGATACAATTGCACGTATTCCCTTATGCTGGGCAAAAGCCCGCTCTTTTGCCTTTCCAGCTGCAGCCTCAGCGTCATCACCACATCGGCGCCGTCGAGGGCGCGCTCGATATTATGCTCGATTTTGGTCAGGGGCAGGTGGTGGTTCGGCTCCCCCATCTCGTCGGGGAGGAGGGTGGGGGGACCACAGAGGGTAACATCAACCCCCATCGTGGTCATTGCCCAGCTGTTGGAGCGCGCCACACGGCTGTGCAGTATATCGCCGATG
>DAOUMR010000015.1:0-23518 GCA_034409905.1 Dehalococcoidales bacterium
TGGAAAACGACGCCAGGACGTCTCCAAAGCAGATTGCCACCATGACCGGCGGCAGCGCCGACGAGGTGACCAAGCTCATCAAGAAGGCGGAGGCGGACCACACCATCCTCAAGTATAAGACCATCGTCAACTGGAGCAAAGTGGGCGATGAGCAGGTGAGCGCTCTAATCGAGGTCAGGATTGCCCCGCAGCGGGACGTCGGCTTCGACTCCATCGCCGAGCGCATCTACCGCTTCCCGCAGGCAAGGTCGGTCTATCTGCTCTCGGGGACATACGACCTGCTGGTGATAGTCACCGGCAAGACCATGCACGAGGTCGCCGACTTCGTCACCAAGAAGCTGGCGCCCATCGAGGGCATAAACGGAACGACCACCCACTTCATGCTCAAAAGATACAAGGAGGACGGCGAGATTCTGGGCGACGGTGAAGAGGTCAAGCGGCAGCCGGTAATCCTCTAGGAGTTTTTTAGATGTCGACAAGGGTAAAGGGTGTCACTTCGCAGATAGTCAATAAGATAACGCCTTCGGGGATTCGGCGCTTCTTCGACCTGGTCGCCTCCACCGAGGGGGCGATATCGCTGGGCGTGGGAGAGCCCGACTTTGCCACGCCCTGGCACATCCGCGAGGCGGCTATCTATTCACTGGAGAAGGGCTACACCATGTATACCTCGAACCTGGGCATACCCGAACTGCGCCAGGAGCTTTCGCGCTACCTTAAAAAGAGTCACGGGCTGGACTACGACCCCGCCAGCGAGCTTTTGATTACGGTGGGCGTAAGCGAAGGCTTAGACCTGGCCTGCCGTGCTATCTTAGACCCGGAGGACGAGGTCATTATGCCCGATCCCCACTACGTTGCCTATGACTCCTGCGTCATTCTGGCCGGAGGCAAGCCGATTTTTGTGCCCACCAGCCAGAAGAACAACTTCGAAATCAGCGCCGCCGACATCGAAGCGCAAGTCAACGATAAGACCAAAGCTATCATGCTCGGCTATCCGGCCAACCCCACCGGCGCGGTGATGCCCAGAGACAAGCTGGAACAGGTCGCCGAGGTCGCCCGCCGCCACAACCTCTTGATAATATCCGACGAGATTTACGGGCGGCTGGTCTACGGCGTGGAGCATACCTGCATCGCCACCCTGCCCCAAATGAAGGACAGCACCGTTCTTTTGGGCGGCTTTTCCAAGGCCTACGCCATGACCGGCTGGCGTTTGGGCTATGTCGCCGCCAGCCAAGAGGTCATTGAAGCCATGTTCAAGATTCACCAGTACACCATCATGTGCGCCCCCACCATGGCGCAGGTCGCCGCCATCGAGGCGCTCAAATCGGGCGAGGACGACGTTGCCAATATGGTCGAGGACTATAACCGCCGACGAAAGGTGATGGTCAAGGGCCTAAACAAGA
This sequence comes from Dehalococcoidales bacterium, assembly GCA_034409905.1. Classification (GTDB taxonomy): domain Bacteria; phylum Chloroflexota; class Dehalococcoidia; order Dehalococcoidales; family BS750m-G39; genus E44-bin88. The sequence goes on from DAOUMR010000015.1 coordinate 1,401, forward strand.
TAGGATTACACTGCTTCGAGCCCAGGGGCGCTTTTTACGCCTTCCCGTCTATCAAGAGCACGGGCATGACCTCCGAGGAGTTCGCCGAAAAGCTGCTCATGGAGGAAAGGGTAGCCGTCGTGCCCGGTACCGCCTTTGGCCAGTGCGGCGAGGGCTATGTCCGCTGCTGCTACGCCACCTCGCTTGAGGACATCGAGGAGGCGCTTTCAAGGATGGGGCGGTTTGTGGGGAGGCACAAGGGGAGATAACGATTATATCGTGCCCTTTAGACTAATCCAGCGTCATGGACTAGAATCAAGGCAAATACTTCAAAACACACTCCAATTCCCATAACGCCATATGCTAATATCTTCCTCCACCTAGTATGGGAAGGTGCTATCGAAGCAGCACAGATTAGACCTGCACCTATTCCCAGATAAGCTAGGACTATCCCAGCATCCACTGTTTCAACAGTACCCCGTTGTTGGCTAAGGTAAGCAAGATAAAAGAAAAACAGCCCGGGGATAATAAATAAGGCGGATAGACCCCATCGCCCCTTTTGCGAATAATCAAAGGCCACTGTAGCAAAATATGTTATTGCTATACCCACAAAACCTAAGGTTGCACCAGTAGGCGTATTCAAAAAATCTATTAAAGTGTCCATGACAAACCTCCTTTTGGCATGGATTATACCACTATAGCAGAGAGTTTAATAGGGACTTTTGCTCCTCTCGTTGTCCTTTTTTGAGCCTATTGACACCCTCTGTTTTGGGAGTATAATCCCCGTTAAAGGAGGGCAATTATGGAGTATGCACAAAACTATGTGAATTCCCTTATCACCGTTCCTTCGGTACTTATAGCTATAGCAGGCATCTTAATTGTGTTACGAGTTAGACAGGCGAAGCTGCGTAGCACTATCTCTCAACTTCTTCTCTACTCTATATTTCCTGGAATCGGCGCCATAGTTATTGCCCAGTGGTGGTTCGCTGTTCCTATGAACGAAAAAGTAATAGTTGCCATTTTATTCTCGTCACTCCAGCTTATCTTAGTAATGGTTGCTCTTTTTCTTTTGGTATACTCTAGTGAAAAAGTGGAACGGGAGAAAAAATAATAAATTTTAAGAGAGGCTTTCGCCCCTCTTTTTTTATGGTCTTGACACACCACTTTTCGATGGTATAATCCGCGCTAGAGGAAGTATATCATGAGCTGGGTTGGTGACGATAGCGAGAGCGTCGCAATTCATAGCAGTAAGACTGGCAAGAAGCTGTGTGAGATAGAAGCTCCGCAGAAATGGCATTGGCCTATTCCTCTTCTCCCAATAGTTATTTACCGTCACGATGTGTGGAAAGATCCAGAGGCGGTTAAGAGGTGGGCATGGAGACAGTCCTTTCATATTGTCCAAAGTATCAGAGAGCTTACACTTATTTCAAGGCAAACTAGGTGTCACTGCTTGGTATGTGATAATGATTCAATTACTCCAGTTTATGGTCGGCTCTGGGCTAAAGACTCAATTATAGGCTTTAGATGCACTAACAAACGTTGCAGTGTATTCAAGGTACGCATACCCTTTAACCTTACTCTAAACCTAATGGACATGCCTCAAGACCTCTTCGCAGAATGCTTAACTACAACGGGTCAAACCACGGTGAGCATATGGACGAGTAAGGATAAGAAATAAGAGAGTTTCTAAGAGGGGCTTTCGCCCCTCTTTTTTATATCAGCCCAGCCCCACCCTCTTTTTTCATCATTATGTGTTGACACCGCCTCTTTTGGTTGTATAATCTAGTTATCATCTAAATTAAAAGGAGGCAAAAAGATGGCGAACGATACGGAAAAAATGATGATGGGCTATCTGGCAGCAATGAATGCGCACGATTTGGACAAGATGCTCACTTTCTTTACCGATGATGCTGTCTACGATTGCACACCTAGGGGCATAGTAAGCAAGGGCAAGGAGGAAATAAAAGACTTCTTCAGCAACACATTCACCAGCTTCCCCGACTTCAAAATAGAGATGAAGTCCGGCTTCAATGCCGGCGACCGGGGAGCCGGAGAGTGGGTCATGAGCGGCACTTTTGCCAAGAGCGACACACCCGCGATGCCCGCCACCGGCAAGAAATTTTCAGTGCGCGGCGCCGGCATCACCGAGTTTAAGGGCGGCAAAATAAGCCGGAGCACCAACTACTGGAATCTGGCCTCGTTCCTGCAACAGGTAGGCCTAATGCCGCCGCCGCCAAAGTAGGAAACTACCCCAACCCCACCTTTTCCCTGACTTCGGCCAAAAGCTTTTCGGCAATGGGGCGGGCGCGGTCGGCGCCTTCGGTGAGGATGGAGTCGATGTGACCAGGGTCGGCGGTCAATGCCTTATAGCGCTCCTGGAGGGGGCGTAAGCCCTCGACGACCACCTCGGCCAGAGCCTTCTTGAAGTCGCTGTAGCCCTTACCCTCGAACTGCGCCTCTATATCCTTCTGGCTCTGCCCGGTGAAGAGGTGGTAGATGGTCAAAAGGTTAAAGATGCCGGGGCGGGCGGGGTCAAAGCGTATCTCGCGCAGGGAATCCGTGGTCGCCCGCATTATCTTGTTGCGGATGTCGTCGGGGGGGTCGAGGAGGTTAATGGCGTGACCCGGGGCGGTCTCGCTCTTGCTCATCTTCTTGGTGGGGTCGTCCAGGCCCATGATGCGGGCGCCGATATCGGGTATAAGCGGCTTGGGCAGGACGAAGGTCTCGCCGTAGATATTATTGAAACGCTGCGCCGCATCTCTAGCTAGCTCCACATGCTGCTTCTGGTCTTCACCCACCGGCACGACGTCGGTATTGTAGAGCAGTATATCAGCCGCCATCAAAGCTGGATAGTCGAAGAGCCCCACGCTCACCTGCTCCTTGTGCCGCGCCGACTTCTCCTTGAACTGGGTCATGCGCTGCATCCAGCCCATAGGGATAAAGCAGTTGAGAATCCAGGCCAGTTCAGCATGGGCGCTGACGTGGGACTGGACGAAAAGGATAGCGCGCTTGGGGTCAATGCCCGCCGCCAGCAGCAGCCCGGTGACCTCGCGGATTCTGGCCTTCAGAACCTTGGGGTCCTGCTGAATGGTGATGGCGTGAAGGTCGACAATGCAGTAGACGCAGTCGTAATCCTCCTGAAGTTTGACATAGTTCTGTATCGCCCCCAGGTAGTTGCCGATCATCAGGGAGCCCGTCGGTTGAATGCCGGAAAAAACGCGCTTTTTCATCTAGCCTCCTCAAGGGCAAAGTTTAGCACAAAGGGGAAGGGGCGGGCAACAAGGCGGGATTACCTCCGCGCACCACCCCACTCTGCTAGCGCACGTTGTTTTTACCCACCCAATGCCCTCCCTATAAGGGTGGTACCCCTTATATATCTCCCTGTAGGGTTGCGCACCACCCACCCCACTTCTGGGGGTTTGAAAGGGGGCTAAGCCCCCTTTCACCCTGCCGTGCAGGGTGGCGGGTGGGAATAAATAATAAAATGGGGGGAAAAGAAGTTTACAGAGGTTACACCCTGCCAAGGGTAATGTCATCCCTGCGAAGGCAGGGATCCAGACCAGTAATTAAAGGGGCTGGATTCCCGTCGGCACGGGAATGACACGGGAGGTTGGGCGTAACCCTCAAGTTAAGGGGTTTACCCATTAGGGCGGGCTGGGTTGGGACATTATTACGTACGCACAACAAGGTGGGGAGAAGAAGGGGAAATCCCCCTTAATCCCCCCTGCCTTCGCCGAAGCGGCTACGCGCAGGCAGGCTTTGCTAAAGGGGGAAATAGGAGTCCTGATTTGAACTGCCCAGAATCCGAGCCTATAATATGGGGTGTTGGAGGTGCCATGATTAGAAGCCTGGGAGATAAAACACCGAAAAAAGCTAAAAGTGCCTTCGTCAGCGAGGCGGCTTATGTTATCGGGGAGGTGGAAATCGGGGAGAACTCAAGCGTCTGGCCGGGGGCGGTAATACGCGCCGACTTCGGCAGCATCAAGATAGGCAAGAACACGGCCATCGAGGATAACTGCGTTATTCATTCGGGGTCGCCGTCCAACACCGATTACCGGGAAGAGGTTACCATCGGGGATAACGTTCACATCGGGCACGGGGCGGTGCTCAACTGCCGCAAAATCGGCAACAGCGTGCTCGTCGGGATGAACGCCACCATCCTGCACGATGTCGAAATCGGCAACTCTTGTGTCATCGCCGCCGGCTGTATGGTCAAGGCGGGGATGAAGGTTCCCGACGGCTCTTTCGTGGCTGGGGTGCCGGGGAGAATCAAGGGTAAGGCTACGGAGGAGCAACTCTGGTGGGTAAAACACGGGCCCTCAAGCTACGCCGAGCTGGCTAAAAAATATAAGGAATTGGGGCTGGAGTAGGCTTACATCCGGTCGGGGGCTTCCATGCCCATAAGGTTCAGCGTCTTGGCCAGCACCGTCTTGGCGGCTTCGACCAGCTTTAGCCTGGCCCTGGTCATCTTCTCATCGTCGGTGACGACGCGGCACTGCATATAGAAGCTGTGAAATACCGTGGCTAGGTCCTGGGCGTAGTAGGCGAGGTGGTGGGGTTCCAGCGTTTGGGCGACGACCTCGATGACCTCGGGCAAAAGCAGCATCTTGCGGATTAGCGTCAGCTCGGGCTCGGTGGTGAGTAAGGAAACGTCGCCGTCGGCGCAGTCGATACGCTTTTCTTTGGCCAAACGCAGTATGCTGGCGATGCGGGCGTGTGCATATTGTACGTAGTAAACCGGGTTGTCGGCGGACTGCTTCTTGGCTAACTCCAGGTCAAAGTCCATCTGACTGTCGGCGGTGCGGGAGACGAAGAAGAAGCGGCAGGCGTCGGCGCCGACCTCGTCGATGACCTCGCGCAGGGTGATGATATCGCCACTGCGCTTGGAGACCCTGACCAGCTCTTCACCACGGCGCAGGGTGACCATCTGCGAGATGATGACCTCAAGCCTCTCCGGGGCGATGCCCAAAGCCGCCACCACCGCCTTCATCCTGGAGATATGCCCCTGGTGGTCGGCGCCCCAGATGTTGATTACTTTGTCGAACTTGCGCTCGACGAACTTGTTGTAGTGATAAGCGATGTCGGTGGCGAAATAGGTGGGCGAGCCGTCGCTGCGCACCACCACGTTGTCTTTGTCCTCGCCCAGAGCGGTGGAGACGAACCAAGTGGCGTTGGCCTTCTCGGCGATATAGCCGCCCTTCTCCAGGAGTGACATCACCTTCTGGTACTGGCCGTTATCGTAGAGGCTCTGCTCGCTGAACCAGACGTCGAAGCTCACCCGCAAAAGCTCAAGGTCGCCCCTGATTTGCGCCATTATCTTCTCTAATCCCAGTTTGCCCAGTTCGGCGATTGCTTTTTCCTGGGGCATGGAGAGAAATTGGTCCTTTTTCTCGGCGATAATCTCCTTGGCCAAGTCAACCATGTACTGGCCGAGATAGCCGTCGGCGGGCATCTCGGCCTCTTTGCCCAGAGCCTGCTGGTAGCGGGCGTAGAGCGAGCGGTAGAAGGCGGCCATCTGGCTGCCGGCATCGTTGACGTAGTATTCCTTCTCGACATCGTAGCCAGCGGCGGACAGGACCTTAGCCAGCGTGCTGCCCAGTATCGCCCCCCGCCCATGCCCCACGTGGAGGGGGCCGGTGGGGTTGACGCTGACGAACTCAAGCTGGACGCGGCTGCCCTTGCCCAGGTCGAGGTTGCCGTAAACATCGCCGTCGGCACGGATGGCGTCCACCTGCTGGGTCAGCCAGTCGTTTTTGAGGGTGAAGTTGATGAATCCGGGCGGGGCCACGGTGATGCTTTCGATTTCGGGGGTGGGCTTGATAAAGGCGACCACGTCCTGGGCAATGGTTAATGGGTTGACGCCGATGGTGCGGGCCAGTTTCAGGGGGAAGCTGGAGGCATAATCGCCGTGTTCGGGGTTCTGGGGGTGCTCGATAGTGATTTCGGGTAGCGCCACCGAGGGCAGTTTGCCCGACTTTTGCGCCTCAGCCGCTGCCTTTTTAAGCAGCTCGATGATTCTTCGTCTAATCATTTTAAGAAACCCTATTATAGCACAAAGCGAGAAGTGGGGGGAGTTTTTAGCTATTTCTGCCCCACCCCACCCTTGTTAGCGTGCGTTGTTTTGACCCACCCTGCCCACCCTTAGAGGGGATTCACCCTCTAGAATTCCTTCTGAGGACACGCCCCACCCAACACTACATGAGAATTCAAAAGGGGCTGGATTCCCGTCTTCGCGGGAATGGCAAAATGGGGGTGGGGAGAGAATTATACAAAGGTGACACCTTTGTAGGGTGGGTATTGGGTGGGAAAATCACACGTGCGCTAACAGAGTGGGGTGTGTGGAGGAGAAAATCCCCCTTAATCCCCCTTTTCCAAAGGGGGAAACGGGAAAGAGGAGCTTCGCCCCTCTTAAACTCCCTGTCTTACCAGAACATTAATATTCGCCATAATCATAGCCCATTTCAGATCTGTACTGAGCCATCATCTCGTGCTTTGCATCCAAGTGTTCTCCCATTCCAGTGCTGGCACCCTCAAGAACATGGGAGATACCATGAATTACATCCCTTAGCTGCTTCAAATTGATATGCACCATCCCAGCCAGAGTGGCCGTACCTTTTCCATCCTCAGGGTAACGGAAGGCATACGAACCAGAATCTAAATCACACAACTCTTTGAGTCTATCTTCTATAGTATTTAGGTGGCCTTTGGTCTCAGCATCAGGCCAAACTGTCTCAATATTTGGGCGAGCTTGTTTCCACAGGGCAATTAAATCATGCGTTTTGGGTATCTTGGCATCTTGGTCTAATAACCCAGAGCCGACAAAGATTAACTCCTTTATGCGAAGTTCCAAATACTGCCGATAGAGAAACGCTATTGGATATACAAGAAAGTCCTGGTCTCTATTGTTATCAGCAATATACTGAACAAGAGTGTCTCCCGCCATCTTATATCCCATAGCATAAGCATCCCAATCACCACCGCTAACAGGCAAACACGCGTTAAGGTACCAGTCTGGGTCAGGAGCAGATTTAGAGGTAAACAACGGTTCTTTCATACACAGCATTTGTGCCTCAATCTCACGCATTAATTCTTCGATATTTTTGTGTTCCACAGCTCACCTCCTTCACTTTATTAGCTCAACTCCCCACCACCCTGCCAAACCCGGCTCAGCTCTTGAGCCAACGGGGCATTGGCGGGTTTTTTCAGGCCGGGGTCTTTTTCGAAGAGTTTGATTGCCTCGGTGCGGGCAAGCTCTAAAAGGGCGACATCGGAGAGCCTGGCCATGCGCAGGTCGGGCAGCCCGCTCTGGCGGGTGCCGAAGAACTCGCCGGGGCCGCGCAGCCTCAAGTCCTCCTCGGCAAGCTGGAAGCCATCCTGAACCTTTTCGATGATGTCGAGCCGTGCCCGGCCTATTTCCGAGGGGTTTTCCGCCAGGAGCATGCAGTAACTCTGGGCGCTGCCCCGCCCCACCCGGCCTCGGAACTGGTGCAATTGCGAAAGCCCGAAGCGGTCGGCGCTTTCCACGAGCATTACGGTGGCGTTGGGGACATCAATGCCCACCTCGACCACGGGCGTCGAGACTAAAACCTGCAGCTCACCGGAGCGGAACTGGTGCATTACCTTGTCCTTTTCTGCCGCCGACATCCGCCCATGAATCAAGCCCAGCCTCAGGTCGGGGAAGACCTCACCCGAAAGACGCTCGTATTCGGCGACGGCGGCTTTAGCCTGAATTATTTCCGACTCCTCGACCAGCGGGCAGATGATAAAAGCCTGCCTGCCCTCGGTCACCTGCTTTCTCAGGAAGGCGTAGGCGCTGTTTCGCTGCTCGGGCTTGAGCCACTTGGTCTTGACCGTCTGCCTCCCCGGCGGCAGCTCGTCGATTACCGAGAGGTCGAGGTCGCCGTACAAAGTCAACGCCAAAGTTCGGGGAATGGGGGTGGCCGTCATCACCAGGACGTGGGGGTTAAAGCCCTTTTGCCTTAGCGCCGAGCGCTGCTCGACGCCGAAGCGGTGCTGCTCATCAACCACGACTAAGCTTAAATTCTTAAATTCGACCTCTTTCTGGATGAGGGCGTGGGTGCCGATGACAATATCTATCTCGCCGGCGGCGATTTGCCGCTGTATCTCCTGCTTCCGGGCCTGTTTCAGGTCGCCGATGAGCAGCGCCACCGTAAGCGGGCGGTCTAGAATCCCGGAGTAAGTTCGCAGGTTTTCTTCTTCGGCTATCTGCTTGCCCGCCCCGGCCAAAAGCTGGCCGACATTGGTGAAGTGCTGCTCGGCCAGAATCTCGGTTGGCGCCATGAAAGCGCCCTGGCAGCCGTTGGCGGCGGCCATAAGCAGAGCCGCCGTGGCTACCACTGTCTTACCGCTACCCACCTCGCCCTGCAAGAGTCGCGACATCGGTATCGGTTTCTCTAAATCGCTTAATAGCTCTTTGAGCACCTTTTGCTGGGCGGCGGTTAATTCGAAGGGCAGCGATTTCAGGAAAGTGTCAAGCGGGGCGGGCTGGGGACTGAGGGGGTTGCCCGGCTGGCTGGCCTGCCACTCGTGTTTTTTGCCCAAGACCCCCAGCTGCAGGATAAAGAGCTCGTCAAAGGCCAGGCGGTGACGGGCGTTATTCTTGGCTATCTCGTCCTCGGGGTAATGCGCCTGGGCGATGGCCTGAGGCAGTTCCAAGAGCTTACAGCGTTTTATCAATTCGGAAGGTAAAAAGTCCTCGACCTTGCCCGAAAAGCTATCGACCACCGTTTTCATCAGCTTTCTCACCTGGCGGGGCTTTAGCCCCTGGGTCAAGGGATAGAGCGGCACCAGGCGCCCGGTGTGAACCAACTCCCTGTCTTCCAAGAGTTCCCACTCCGGGGACTCGAAGACGTGTCGCCCGCCGAAGAGGCGCACCCGGCCGCTGATGACCACCTGGGCATTAGTTCGCAGGCTCTTGGCGACATAGGGGTTGTTGAACCAGACCACCCTGACGTTGCCCGTCTCGTCGCCGACAATAGCCTCGGTGCCGCGCCGGCCACCCAGCCAGGTCTCCTGGGCCTGCCAGACGTTAGCCATAATGGTCTGTTCCTCGCCCTCGCTAAGCTGGGAGATGCTCTGGCGCTGGCTGTAGTCGAGGTGGCGGTGGGGGAAGAAATAGAGCAGGTCGCGGATGGTCTTGACCCCCAGCTTTTCGAACTTAGCCGCCATGGCCGCGCTCACTCCCTTAAGGCTGGTGATGGACGCATCCAGCGAGCCTGTGGCTATCTTGGCTACCTTGGCTATCTTAGGCGCAGAAGGGCGTTTTCGAGGGGCGGGAGGACTAACACTCTTGGGGGGCTTTATCTCAGCCTTTTCGGCGAGTATTTCGCCGAGTTCGGGAATGAAGGCAAGTATCTCTTCTATCCAGCGCTGGCGGTGAGGAGACGTCATCTCGGCGTATCTGGAGTCGTCGAGGCGCAGGCGGCGGAACTCAGCCAGGAGCTTGGGGCTGGTGACGGATTCAATCGCCTGTCCCGACCAGCGGCGCAGAAACCTGTCCAGGCCGCCGATAACGGCCGAATCGGTGTAACCTTTTTCCCGTTCCAGCTCCAGAATCTTGCGCAGAGACTCGGTATTCAGCGCCAAAGTCCCCTCCACACAAAACTATCTGTCGCCCAGGATGGCTACCGCCAGGACGTGAGGCCCAACGTGCGCCCCCACTGCCGCCGTGACCTTAAAGCGGAATACGCGCTCGGCGGGAAAGCTGGCGCCGAGCCGCTCCACCAGGGCGTCGGCTTCGTCCGGGGTGGTGCCGTCCCCTATCGCCATTTCTTCAATGCGGGAGAAGCTGCTAGCAAAGTTATAGAGGTTTTCTATCGCCTTGGAGCGGGAGTGCTCCCGACCCACGGGATAAATCTCCCCGTCCTTGAGGCCGAGAATGGGGTTTATCTTGAGCATCGAGCCCAGCAATGCCTGCGCCTTGCCGATGCGCCCGCCCCGCTCCAGGTATTTCAGGGTGTCGAAGGCCATGCGCAGGTCGGTGCGGGGAATGTTGCGGCGCACGACCTCCAGCACCTCGTTTAGATTGGCGCCGTCCTTAGCCGCCTGAGCCGCTTTGATAACAATCAGCCCCTCGGACATCAGCGCCCAGGTGGAGTCGATGACCTCAATGCGGGGCTTCTTTTCTATCATCCCCATAGCCTGCAGGGCGACGTCGCCGACGGCGCTGAGCTTGCGCGATATGGTGATAACGGCGATTTCGTCGGCTTCTTCGGCCAGCTTTTCGTAGGCATCGACGAAGGACTGTGGGGTGGGCGTCGATGTGGTGGGAAAGGTCTTATCAGTGGTCAACCTTTCGTAGAACTGGTCGGTGGTGAGGTCAACGCCGTCGCGGTAGACCTCTTCGCCGAAGCGAATCAGCGAGGGGATTATGGTAATCCCCAGCTCCTCGACCACGTCAGGCGGAATACTCACCGAGCTATCGGTTATAATCTTAACCGTCATGGCTAGTCCTTATCCCCCTTTACCACCACCAGCAGCAGCCCGGGACCAGTATGGGTGCCGATGACGGGCGTCATCCGGGAGCGGTAGATGCGTTCTTTGGGGAATATAGCCCCCAGCCGTTCCCGCAGCGCCTCGGCTTCGTCGGGGCAGGCGGTGTCCTCCACCGCCATCTCTTCGATACGAGAGTAGCCGGCGGCGAACTCGTAGAGGCGGTCTATCGCCTTGTCGCGGGAGCGCGTCCTGCCCGCGGGCTCGACCAGGCCGTCTTTGAGGGTAATAAGGGGGTTTATCCTGAGCAGCGAGCCCAGGAAAGCCTGCGCCCGCCCGATGCGCCCGCCCCTTCTCAGGTATTCCAGGGTATCGAAGACAGCCAGGAAGTCAACGCGGGGGATGGTCTGGCGGGCGGCTTCTATCACTTCGTCGAAGCTGGCGCCGCTTTTAGCCGCCTTAGCCGCCGCCATGACGATAAAGCCCTCGGCCATGGTCGCCGTTTCGGAATCGAGCAGCTCGACGCGGCACTTTCTTTTCATCATATCTATGCTCTGGCGCGCTACCTCGTAGGTAGCGCTAAGCCGGGCGGAGACAAGGATAACCAGGATTTCGTCGGTCTTTTCGGCCAGTTCATCGTAGACCTGGAGAAAATCGCCCGGCGAGGGCACCGAGGTGTTGGGGAAGACCTTGCTTGTTTTGAGCTTGGCGTAGAACTGGTCGGGGGTAAGGTCGATGCCGTCGCGGTAGACCTTGTCGCCGAAGCGCACGCTTAAAGGGACGACCGAGATGCCCAGCTCGGCAACCAGCTGGGGCGAAAGGTCAGCCACGCTATCGGTGACAATGCCGACGGCCACCCTAGACTACCTCCCCGAGCACCATCACGCTCAGGACCCGGGGGCCAACATGCGCCCCGATTACCGGGCTTACCTTGGAGCGGTAGATATCCTCCTTGGGATATTTAGCCCCCAGCCGTTCTATGAGCCCGTCGGCTTCGTCGGGGGTGGTGGCGTCCTCCACCGCCATCTCTTCGATATGGGTATAGCCGGCGGCAAAGTTGACCAGGTAGTCCACCGCCTTGGCCCGGGAGCGTTCCCTGGCCGCGGGATAGACCTCGCCGTCCTTAATGGTGAGGATGGGGTTCACTTTGAGCAGCGAGCCGAAGAAAGCCTGCGCCTTGCCGATGCGCCCGCCCCGCCTCAGGTATTCCAGCGTATCGAAGGCGATGCGCATATCCAGGCGGGGAATATTCTCTTTGGTCAGCGCCAGCACATCTTTGAGGTTGGCGCCCTTGTTAGCCGCCTTGGCGGCGGCGATGGCAATCAGGCCCAGCCCCATCAGCGACAGGCGCGAGTCGAGCAGCTCGATGGGGCACTTAGTTTTCCTTTCCTCAAGCGCCTGCTTGGCCGAATCGTAGGTGGCGCTGAGCTTGCGGGAGATGGTTAAGACCAGGATTCCCTCGGCTTCTTCCGTCAGCCGGTCGTACTCTCTGGCGAAATCGGCCGGCGTCGGTGTTGAGGTGGTGGGTATGACCTTGCTCGATACCATCTTGGGGTAGAACTCGTCGGTGGTGAGGTCAACGCCGTCGCGGTAGGCTTCGCTGCCGAAGTGTACGTAGAGGGGGACTACCGTGATGCCCAGCTTTTTGGCCACCTCAGGCGGCATGTCGGAGGTGCTGTCGGTAACAATCTTGACCGTCATCGTTAGCCCCTGTCCCCGAGCACGGCTACCCCCAGCACCCGGGGGCCGACATGCGCCCCGATTACCGGGCTCACCATGGTTCGGTAAATCTTTGTCTTGGGGAATTGCGACTTGAGTCTTTTAGCCAGAGCATCGGCTTCCCTGGGAGTGGTGGCATCCTCAACCGCCATCTCTTCGATGTGGGAGTAGCTGGTGGCGAAATAATAGAGGTGGTCAATCGCCCTGGCCCGGGAGTGCTCCCGGGAGAAGGGGAAGACCTCGCCCTCCCTGATGCCCAGTATGGGGGTTATCTTGAGCTTCGAGCCCAAAAAGGCGCGCGCCTTGCCGATGCGGCCGCCTTCTTCCAGGTAGGTGAGACTATCGAAAGCCATGCGCACATCGGCGCGGGGAATATTCTTTTTGGTGAGCGCTATAAGCTCGTCGAGGCTGGCTCCCTTTTTAGCCGCCTTGGCGGTGGCGATAACGATTAAGCCCTGCGCCATAATCGCCCACTGGGAGTCGATGACCTCGACGCGGCAGGTGCGCTGCATTTTAGTGACGGCCTCCACCATAGCTTCGTAGCTGGCGCTCATCTTCTGGGAATTGGTGATGACCAGAATCTCCTGCGTCTCTTCAGCCAGCCTGTCGTAGGCTTGGACGAAAACATCCAGGCTGTCTATCTGGGTGGTGGGCGCCACCTGGCTCTGGGCCAACTTCTGGTAGAACTGCTCGCTGGTCAGGTCAACGCCGTCCCGATAGATTTCCTCACCGAAGAGGACGTTGAGCGGGATGATGGTAATGCCCAGCTCTTTGACCACCTCGGAGGGGATGTCACCCAGGCTATCGGTGACAATCTTTACCGTCATTTAACCTCCCCCTCTACTCCACGGAGACAATATAGTTATAGTAAGGCTGTCCGCCTTGAACTACCTCAACCTGAAGCTGGGGGTGTTGCTTATCGAGGGTGTCGCCGACCGCTTCCGCCTCGGTCGCGGTGGTGTCGTCCCCGTAATAGATGGTGATGACCTCGACCTCGTCCAGATTCACTCGCCCCAGCACGTCCTGAACAACGGCGGCGGGCGTATCGCCCACGGCCACCAGGTCGCCGTTGAGAAAGCCGATAGCCTGGTGCTTCTTGATGTCAAAGCCACCTAAGCGTGTCGAGCGCACCGCCCGGGTGACCTCGATGGACTTGACCGCCGTTCTTGCCTTGTTCATGTTCTGGGCGTTGGTCTCCATATCGGCTTCGTAGTCGAAAGCGAGTAGCGCCGCCACGCCCTGGGGGATGGTGGTGGTGGGGACGACCTCGATGGTTTTCTTGGTCAGGGACTGTACCTGGCTGGCGGTGAGCACGATATTTTTATTATTGGGCAGGATAATGACCTTCTCCGAAGCCACCGCCTCGACGGCCTGGAGAAGGTCCTTGGTGCTGGGGTTCATCGTCTGCCCGCCGGGGACGATAAAGGTCGCCCCCAGGCTGGTGAAAACGTTAGCCAAGCCCTCGCCGACGACCACAGCCACAATAGCCACCTCGACGGTGGGCATCCTCTCTTTTTGCATCTCGAGGAAGTCGCGATACTGCTCGTCCATGTTGCGGATGTTTATCTGGTGCAGGGTGCCCAGGGGAATGACGTAGCTCATAACGTCGCCGGGGTCGAGGGTGTGAATATGAACCCTGATTGCGGAGTTATCGCCGACGACGATGACCGATTGACCGCGTTTTTCCAGCCGCTTGCGCAGCTTGTCGGGGTCAAGCTCTTCGCCCTTGATGACAAAGTTGGTGCAGTAGCCGTAGGGGACTTCCTCAGCGCCCACCATCTGGGGGGATTTGGTGGTGAGGGGGATGCTGCTGGCTACCATCCAGGGTCGGCGCAGCTTTAGCTGCTCCGTTTCGCCCTTGAGGTAGTGGAGGACGCCTTCCAGTATGGTATAGAGCCCCTGCCCCCCCGCATCCACCACCCCCGCTTCCTTGAGCACGGGGAGGAGGGTGGGAGTGTTAGCCACCGATTCCTTGGCGGCGTTAGCTGTGGCTTCGACGACGGAGACCACGTCATCACTGACGGTGGCGGCGGTCTGGGCGGCTTCAGCCGCCTCCCGCATCACGGTGAGTATCGTCCCCTCTACGGGGTTGCTCAAACCGGCATAAGCCACCGACGACGCCTTGGTCAGGGCATCGGCCAGCTCCTTGCCGTTTATAGAATCCTTGCCGTCAAGAGATTGGGACAGGCCGCTGAAAATCTGGGAAAGTATGACGCCGCTGTTGCCCCGCGCCCCCACCAGCGCCCCCTTAGCCATAGCCTTAGCCACGCTGGAGGCGCTGTGGTCGGTAGCCAGCTGGGACTCATCTATGGTGGAGCGCATGGTGAGCAGCATGTTGGTGCCGGTATCGCCGTCGGGCACCGGAAAGACGTTGAGGGCGTCGATATCGGCCGAGCTCTTCTCCAGCCAGCTAGCCGCGGCGGCGAACATCTCCCGCAAGTCCTGACCGTCGATGGTCTTGGTTGGCGCCATTACTTATCCGTCCTTGCCAGAATTGTCTGGCTGTGATAGTATATTATCTTGTTATTTACGAGCGAAATTCTACCCTAAATTCTGGCAATAGTCAAAGGAGTAAAGAGCTTGAAATGCGACCTGTGCGGTAAAACGCCGATGTTCGGCCATAATATAAGCCACTCCAAGCGCCACACCAATCGGCAGTGGACACCCAACATCCACCCCGTTACCATCACCATAGACGGTAAGACGAAACGGATGAACCTCTGCACGCGCTGCCTGCGCACGCAGCACAAGCTGGCTAAGACACGGCCCGAAGCTCAGCCAGAGACTCCCTGACCGTTCGCCCCGAACTGAAAATTGCCGCCCCCGCCACCAGCACCCTCGCCCCTGCCTTGACCACTTTAGGCGCCGTCTGGGCGTTGATGCCCCCGTCCACCTCTAATTCGGCGGCGAGGCCTTTTTTGTCCAATTCAGAGCGCAAGGCGGCTATTTTATCCAGTGTTGACTCGATGAAGGATTGCCCAGCGTAGCCAGGATTGACCGTCATCACTAAGACTAAATCCAACGAAGGCAGTATTTCAGTAATAGCCTTTAGCGGCGTCTCCGGGTTGAGCGATACCCCCGCTTTTACCCCCAACCCCTTTATTGCCTGAACCAGTTTTTTGATATCGGGGCAGGCCTCGATGTGGACGGTGATGATGTCGGCGCCGGCCTCGGCAAACTGTTTAATCTGCTTTTCGGGGGCAGTAATCATAAGGTGGACGTCCAGGGGCAAATCGGTCCACTTACGAATGGCCGCCACCACCGGCGCGCCGATGGTTATGGTGGGGACGAAGTGCCCGTCCATGACGTCGACGTGAATATAGTCGGCGCCGGCCTTGGTGGCTTCGGCCACCTGCTCGCCCAAACAGGCGAAGTCGGCGGAGAGGATGGAGGGGGCGAGCTTTATCTTAGGATTAGCCACCTTTAGCTCCCAATGATTTTTTGGCGGCGGCTAAAGCCTTAGCCACCTGCTTTGGGGCGGTGCCGCCAACGATATCGCGGGCGGCGAGGGAGGACTCGATGGTTATGGAGAAGACGTCGTCCTCGAACAACGAGCAGAACTTCCTGTAGTCGTCCAGGGTGAGCTTGGACAAAGGTTTATCCTGCTCGATGGCGTAGCTCACCAGATTAGCCACAATCTCGTGTGCGGTGCGAAAAGCCCGGCCCTTTTTGACCAGGTAGTCGGCCAGGTCGGTGGCTAGAATATAGCCGCCCTCGAGGGCTTTTTTAGCGTTGGCAGCGTTCACTTTAAGTGTCTTGAGCATGCCGGTGAAGACCTCTAGCGTTGAGAGCAGCGTCTCCACGCTGTCGAATAATGCTTCCTTGTCTTCCTGTAAATCGCGGTTATAGGCCAGGGGCAGGGCTTTCATCGCCGTCAGCAGCGCCATCAGGTTGCCATAGACCCGGCCTGTTTTGCCCCGCGCCAGCTCGGCGACGTCGGGGTTTTTCTTCTGGGGCATGATGCTGGAACCGGTGGCGTAAGCCTCGTCCAGTTCGATGAAACCAAACTCGGCGGAAGACCAGAGAATAAGCTCCTCGGCTAATCTTGAGAGGTGCATCATACAAAAACTTGCCGCCGCCAGGTATTCCAGGACGAAGTCCCGGTCAGAGACGGCGTCCAGGCTGTTAGCGCTTATCGCGTCGAAGCCAAGCTCTTTAGCCAGAAATTCGCGGTCGATATTGTAGGCGACGCCGGCCAGGGCGCCGCTGCCCAGGGGCATAACCTCGGTGCGCTTTAAGCAATCGGAGAGGCGCTCGCCATCGCGCTTAAACATCTCGAAATAGGCAAGCAGGTGATGGGCCAGCAGGACGGGCTGTGCCCTCTGGAGGTGGGTATAGCCGGGAATGACCACCTTCTTGTTGGCCTCGGCCAGGGCGATAATTGCCCGCTGCAGGTCTTCGATTTGCGCCAGCGTGGTGGATATAGCGTCGCGGCAAAAGAGGCGCATATCCAGCGCCACCTGGTCGTTGCGGGAGCGCGCCGTGTGGAGCTTGCCTCCCACCTCCCCGACCAGCTCGATGAGGCGGGCTTCGATATTCATGTGGATGTCTTCCATCTCAGCCTTAAAATGAAACTCGCCCCCCTCTATCTCACGCTGAATCGCCGTCAAACCGTTGACGATGGTTTCGGCGTCCTTGTCGGTGATGATGCCCTGCTTGGCCAGCATGCGGGCGTGGGCGATGCTGCCGGCGATGTCGTAGGGATAGAGACGCCAGTCGTAGGGAACCGAGGTGGTGTAGGCGTTCACCAGTTTGTCCACCTTTTTCTTAAAGCGACCCCTTATTTGGCTCATATCAGCCTTCCTTTGTTTTTTTGCCCTGCACCCGCGCCTGAATGCGGGCGGGCAGCCCCCAGAGGTGAATGAAGCCAGCGGAGGCGCTCTGGTCGAAAATATCTCCCTTGTCGTAGGTAGCCAGCTCGTGGCGGTAGAGCGAGTATGGGGACTTCCGCCCCACCACCGTTAAGCTCCCCTTATGCAGCTTGAGCCGTACCGTGCCGGTGACAAAGCGCTGGGATGATTCGATGTAAGCCGTCAGGTCTTCGCGGAAGCCCGTGAACCAGAGGCCGTCGTAGACCAGGTCGGCGTATTCGGCGGAGACGAGTTCTTTAAAGCGCAGTTGCTCTTTGGACAGGCAGAGCGACTCCAGGGCTTTGTGCGCCTTAATTAAGAGCAGGGCAGCGGGGGTCTCGTAGACCTCGCGCGACTTGATGCCGACCACCCTGTCCTCGATGTGGTCGACCCGGCCGATGCCGTGCTTGCCAGCCAAATCGTTGACCTGCTGGACGAGGGCAACGCCCTCCATCTTTTTACCGTTGACGGCCACGGGTATGCCTTTATTAAACTCGATTTCGACGTATTCGGCTTTGTCGGGGGTCTTGTCCACCGGTTTCACCCAGATAAAAGCGTCGTCGGGGGGCTCGGCCCAGGGGTCTTCCATGACGCCGCACTCGATGCTGCGCCCCCAGAGGTTCTGGTCTATAGAGTAGGGGCTTTCGGCGGTTACGGGGAGGGGGATGCCGTGGCGCTTGGCGTAATCTATCGTTTCGTCGCGGGTCATCTCCCAGTCGCGGGCGGGGGCCAGAATCTTGAGCTCGGGAGCTAAGCCCGCCACGCTGACATCAAAGCGCACCTGGTCGTTGCCCTTGCCCGTGCAGCCGTGAGCGACGGATTTAGCACCTTCCTTCAGAGCCGTTTCCACCAGCAGCTTAGCCATCAGGGGACGGGCCAGTGCCGTGGCCAGGGGGTATTGCCCCTGGTACATGGCGTTGGCCTTAAGCGCCGGGAAGACGAAGTCGTTGATAAATGCCTTCTTAGCGTCGGCGACCACCGCCTTTATGGCGCCCAGCTTCAGCGCCTTTTCCCGTATGGCCGGGAAATCGGGCTCGTTGCCGACATCGACGCTGAGGGCGATGACGTCCATATTGTATTTTCCCTGCAGCCACTTGATGGCTACCGAGGTATCAACGCCGCCGCTATAGGCGAGCACTACTTTTTCAGCCACACCTCACCTCCGTTAGCTTAGTATTCTAGTTCTTCCGGGGCAAAGTTGTCTCTTAAGAATTGAGTTATCTGAGAACGAACCTCAGGATATTGCCACCAGTAGTCGTGCCCCGGCGCGACCACAATGTGGGGCTCGGTGCCGTAGTATGACGAGGGCTTGAGTATGCCGAACCACTTTTTATAACAGCCCAAAAGATAATCCAAACCGCTGCCCTGGCAGAGGGTATCGACCTCGATGCCGTTGCCCGTCATTATCAGCGAGCGCTCGGTATTAACCGTCGTGTGCCAGAAGGGAGGGCCCGCCTGGATGCTATAGACCCGGGGGTTATCGCTCATGATGACCATAGCGCCGTCGATGATGACCGCCCCCGTGCTCTCCCCAATCAGGATAACGTTGATGTCGGGGAGGTGGTCAGTGAGAAACTCAACACGGGCGGCTAAGACCTCCGACTTGGAGGGGTAGCCGATGAGCATTTGCCAGAACTCCTCGAGGCGACTGTCGAATGCGGAGGTCGCCCGCAGGTAGTCCAGTTGCAAAGAGGTGTAGTCCCAGCTCGCCAGCTCGGCGTCGATGCCCTCGAAGATGGCCCACCAGCCCGGTGAGTCCTCGAGCAGGTTCCAGCCCCAGCCGCCGGAGTTGAAGACGATAACGAAATCGTGCTCCTCAGCGGCGGCGTAAATCGCCAGCAGTTGGGTGGCGAAGTCTTGGCACTTCTCAACGTCATCGCCGAAGATTTCGGCGGCGACCTCATTAGCGTCGTCAACGATCGACTCCGGCACCGCCTCGGCATCATACGGCAGGGGCTCGCCCCCGGTGCCGATTTCGGAGGTTAGCCCGGCTTCAGTATAGGAGGCAATTATCACTGCCATAACTACCACCAGCGCCGCGAATAAGCCTAAGGCTATCCCCAGCCAGTGAACCTTCCTCAACTTTAACCCTACTTTTTATCCTTAGCCACGCCGGACAGGACGCCGTCGAGAATGCCTAGCGCCTCATCGACCTCCCCGTTGCCGATGATGAGGGGAGGCATAAAGCGGATGGCATTGGGCTTTAGCTGGTTGACCAGTAAGCCTGCTTTAAGGCAGTCAATCACCAGCGGCGCGGCGATGTCACTCTCAAACTCCACCGCCACCAAAAGCCCCCGCCCCCTTACCTCGCTGATGAAGGGGAATTTCGCCTTTAGTTTAGCTAAGCCCTGAATAAGATAGTCGCCCACCGCCTTTACCTTGGCGGGGATATCATTATCGATAACGAATTTCAGGGTGGCGTAGCCCGCGGCGCAGGCCAGCGGATTGCCGCCGAAGGTGGAGCCATGCTCACCGGTAACGAAGACGGACGCCTTCTCCTTGGCTAGAATAGCCCCGATAGCCACGCCGCTGCCCAGTCCCTTAGCCAGCGTCATTATATCAGGTTCAACGCCGTACTGCTCGTAGGCGAAGAGCGTCCCGGTGCGGCCTACTCCCGTCTGGACCTCGTCAAGTATAAGCAAGATGCCTTTCTGGTCACACCAGGCGCGCACCTCGGACAAATAGCCGTTGGCGGGCAGGTTGACCCCACCCTCGCCCTGCACCGGTTCAATCATGACGGCGCAGGTACGCTTGATCGTCGCCGACCTGATGGCGCCGATGCTGTTATATTTGACGTTGATAAAGCCGGTGGGGAGGGGGGGAAAGGGCTTCTGAAACTTTTCCTGACCGGTAGCCGCCACCGTAGCCAGCGTGCGCCCGTGAAAAGAGCCCAGTGTGGTTATAATCTCGTAGGCGCCGCCTAACTTTAGCTGCCCGTAGCGGCGGGCTAGCTTTATCGCCGCCTCGTTAGCCTCGGCGCCGCTGTTGCCGAAGAAGACCTTGTCCAGGCAGCTGTTCTCCACCAAAAGTTGGGCCAGGCGGAGCTGGGGGACGGTGTAGAACTGGTTGGAGGTATGGATGAGCAACTGCGCCTGCTCGGTGATGGCCTTGACCACGACGGGGTGGCAATGTCCCAGGCTGTTGACCGCCCAGCCGCCGACGAAGTCCAGGTATTCCTGGCCGTCTTCGTCCCAGACGCGCGCCCCCTGGCCCTTGACGATGGTCAGGGGCACGCGCTCGGTAACCTGCATAATGTATTTGGCTTCCAGCGCCGGCCAGTCGGTCATGTTTTTATCTACCTTACCCCCTTAATCCCCCTCTCCTATCAAGGAGAGGGGGAAGGATTTTTTCTAAGAGGGACTTCGTCCCTCTTAAACTTCCTGTTACCCCCGATTTATTTCTTAATAGTGGTACCGCCACCCTTACCCTCAATCTCTTTGAACAGGGCGTGCGGCTGCCTGCCGTCTATAATGATACACGCCTTAGCAACGCCCGACAAGGCTTTGAGGCAGGCCTTAACCTTGGGAATCATCCCGCCTGAGGCCGTACCCGAAGCCACCAACGCCTCGGCTTCCTTAGCGGAGAGTTTGGGCACCAGCTTGCCATTTTGGTCGCAGATGCCGACGACGTCGGTGAGGAAGATGAGCTTTTCGGCGCCGATAGCGGCGGCAATCTCACCGGCGATGACATCGGCGTTGATGTTGAGCACGCCGCGCTCCCCGGGCGCCCTTTCGCCCGCATTAAGGCTGACCGGAGCCACCACGGGGACATAGCCGCCTTTAAGCAGCGCCTTGAGGGGAGTGGGGTCCACTTTTACCACCTCGCCCATATAGCCCAGCTCTTTATGCTTAATCCTGCCCTGGATGAAAGCCCCGTCCACGCCGCTGATGCCCACCGCCAGCCCGCCCAGGGCGTTGATGTCAGCCACGATTTCCTTGTTGACCACGCCCGCCAGCACCGAGACCACTACTTCGAGTGTGGCTTCGTCGGTGACGCGCTCGCCCTCGATGAATTTGGTGGCGAGGCCGCGCTGTTCCAGCCATTTAGTTATCGTCTTACCGCCGCCGTGGACGACGACCATTGACCAGCCCTGCTTCTGTAGGGAGACGATATCCTGCAGGGTGGTGTCGTGGTTGCCCAGTGTGGCGCCGCCGAGCTTGACTACAATGACCTTGCTCATTTTTTGCTCTTTATGTCATATACTGACTATTAATAGTGACATATTCCGGGGACAGGTCGCAACCCCAGGCGGTGGCTTGCCCGGAGCCGAGGTTGAGGTTGGCGCTAAAAATCACTTCCTTATCTTTAAGCAGCTTGATTACCGCCGACTTATCGAAAGGGAGAGGTTTACCTGATTTAACCAGCGCTATTTTGCCAACATACAGGTCGAACTTGGACTCTTTTACCTCGACCCCGCTCCGCCCCACCGCCGCCATGATGCGCCCCCAGTTGGGGTCGGCGCCGTAGACCGCCGCCTTGACCAGCGAAGAGCTGACCACCGCCTTGGCCGCTATCCTCGCCTGAGACAGGTCAGCAGCACCGCTTACTGTCATTTCGATGAGCTTAGTGGCACCCTCGCCGTCGCTGGCCAGGCGCTTGGCCAGGTGGATGCAGAGTTGTTCTAAAGCCGACTCGAAGGCATCAGTAGGAACATCGCCCGCCAGCCCGTTAGCCATCACCAGCACCATGTCGTTGGGGCTGGTATCGCCGTCAACGGAAATCATATTGAACGAGGCGTCCACCGCCTTTTTTAATGCCTTTCGCAGAAAACCTTTCTCGACGGCGGCGTCGGTGGAGATAAAACAGAGCAGCGTTGCCAGATTGGGGTGAATCATCCCCGAGCCCTTAGCCGCGCCGCCGATGGAGAACTCAGCCTTGCCGTCTTTGACCCTGACCGCCGCCTCCTTGGGGAAGCTGTCGGTGGTCATTATCGCCCTGGCCAGCTGGTTACCGCCGTCGCGGGCCAGTATAATGTTCTCAACGCTGAGCCTTATCTTCTCCATGGGCAAAGGCACGCCGATGACGCCAGTGCTGGCCACCAGGACATCTTCAGCCTCAACGCCGACGCCCTCGCCGACAAGCTCCGCCATCTCGATAGCGTTAGCCAGGCCTTCGGCG
>DAOUMR010000016.1:0-4829 GCA_034409905.1 Dehalococcoidales bacterium
CCCCATAAGCCCTCTTCTGGCACCACCTCCACCGGCTCTACCGGCTCTGGGGGTGCCGTCGGCTCTTCTGGAGCGGCCTCTTCACCCGATGACGGTGCCGTCAACATCGCGTCAGCACCACCCTTCTCACCGGTTTCCAGCCCCGAGACCAGGACCACCAGCATCTCCAGGCGGTCATCCAGGCGCTCGGTGATTAGCTCCACCTGATGGGCATCGCCCTTTTCGGCCATATAGATTATCTCGGCCACCCTCTCGTCGGCAAAGCTGGAGCAGAGCCTGGCCTTGCCCAATTGGGAGGGGGTAAAGGCTAACCGCACCTCCTCGGTGGCCAGCTTGACCGGGTAGAGGATGCTATCGGGCATGCTGTTAGAGGCGGCGACCACGGTGCCTCCCCCCGCCAGCAGCACGACGAGGACGATGGTCAGTGCCGTCGCCCAGCGCGGCAGCCAGCCGAAGAAGGGACGGCGTTTGGGGGCGGCTTTCTCCCCCAGCGCCGAGCGGAACTGGTAGCTAGCCCTGGCTTTGAACTCGGGCCTGGGCTCCACCGCCGACGCCTCCTTGACCGCCAGCACCGTCTCCAGCAGGGGCTTAAGCTCCGCCGCCTGCTCCGGATAGCGCCCAAGGCACTGCTCCAGGGTCTCGCCTTTGAGCACGATGCGCTCCAGGCATTCGTCGAAGATATTATTGAACTCTTTATCTTTCATTGTTCCGTCACCAACATTGTCCGCCGCAGGGCGACGATGGCGCTGTGCTGCAACGCCTTTACCGCCCCCACGCTCTTGCCCATAATCCTGGATACCTGAGCGATGGATAGCTCGCTGGTGAAGCGCAACGATATTACCTCGCGCTGCGCCTCGGTCAGCCGCCTCGTCGCCGCCAGAAGCTGCTCGATATCCATCTTACGCTCGGTGGCGGCGTGGGGGCTGTCACCGCCAGCCGTCAGCGACTCGTCCAGGGGCACCGAGCTATGTTTTTTCTTTCTCCTCAGGTGGTCAACCGCCTGGTTGTGGGCGATACGGAATAGCCAGGCGGAGAAGGGTATGCCCTTCCACCGGAAGGAGGAAATAGACTGGAGCGCATTAAGGAAGACCTGCTGCGTCATATCTTCCGCCTCCATCTCATTGCCTACCCTCAGAGCCAGGTAGCGATAAATCTTATCGAAATGCTCCTCGTACAGCTGGGCAAACGCCTCCTGGTCGTTTTCTTGCGCCCGCCGAACCAGGCTCTCTTCACCTTGCACCTGACAACTCCCTCCAGATTTAGGGCAACGTGGCGTTGTCCTGTGCATATAGTATAACGAAGCAATGTGCAAAAAGATAGTTTGAAAATCCCCTCAAAAGTTGGTTTTCCCCACTCCCACCACCCTGTTTAGCGTGCGTATTTCTGACCCACCCTACCCACCCTTAGAGGGGATTCACCCTCTAGAATTCCTTCCGGGTTAAGGCCACTCCACCCCACCTTGATTAGCGTGCGTCTTGTTTTCCCACCCAATGCCCACCCAGAAAGGTCTTTTCCAGAGGGGGCTTCGCCCCCCTTAATAACCCCCAAAAATAAGAGGTATAAGAGGAGTCTAACTCCTATTGGGCGGGACGGGTGGGACGACAAACGCACGCCTGATAAGGTGGGGTGGGGCAAAAACCTAAAGGAGAATATAAAAGGGGTACCCCCCTTATAGGGTGGGCAGGGTGGGACAATCACACTTTCGCTAAACAAGGTAGTGAGGAGAGGGGGGAACTGGATTCCCGCCGGAGTTTACCCCGTACCCCGATACGGGGCGGGAATGACAATGGAAGGGGGGAAGAAAGACCCCGGGGGGATATGCTAAAATAATTTTAACATCATAACCCCTGTGAGGACGGAACTTAAACGTGAAGCTGCGTTTAATGAAAGAGGAAGACATCCCCCAGGTCACCGACATTGACCGTGAAGCCTTCCCTACCCTCTGGCCTCCAGCCAACTACGAGCGCGAGCTCAAAAACGGGCTGGCTCATTATATCGTCGCCTGTGATGAAGGGGGGCGCCATATCATAGGCTTTGCCGGCCTCTGGATGCTGGTGGACGAAGCCCACATCACCAACATCGCCGTGCGGGAAAAGCACCGCCGTCAGGGGATAGGCGAGGCGCTGCTCATCGCCATCATCGAGCTGGCTATCAAGCTGGGGGCGCACCTTATTACACTGGAGGTTCGCGCCTCCAACGCCGAAGCCCAGAAGCTCTACGCCAAGTACGGCTTCGTCAGGGTGGGCTTGCGCCGCGGCTACTACACCGATAACCGCGAGGACGCGGTGCTGATGTCCATAGAGGATGTCAAATCGGCCAAAGCTCATCTGGGGCGCTTGAAACGGGCGCACGCCGAGGAGATGAAAGAGCTACTAGCTCAAAAGGAGCTATGAAGGCAGAGCTTTCTCGTCTTCGGGGGGCTTTTTTCTATCCTTGTTAAGGGCGTACCACTCTTCCAGTCCCTGCCGACTCTTCGCCAGCGGCTCTCTTAGTTTATCCACCTTGATACCGGCCAGGTAGCTGGTCGATTTTTGCTGCTTGGCCAGCTCTATCTCTCTATTGAAGCCCTCGGCGATTGCGTAGGTGCTGGCCAGCGTAGAGCGCAGGCCCTGGTCAACATAGTCCAGCTTGTCCTTATGCCGCTTCCAGTGGCCCGTCTTGAACTTCTTATACTGCCACTGGAGGAGGAAGGCTTCCATCAGCTTCTGGCTCTGGTCAATCTCGGCTATCAGCCCCTTAACCACCTCCAGCCGCCGCTTCTGCTCCTGCTGCTTGCGCAGGAAGATATTGAAGATGACGAAGATAGCCACCGGTATCAGGTAAGCGAGTATTTGACCTATTTCGCCCCAGTCGAAGTCCAAAAGCCGCTCCTTATCCCCGATTCCAGGGTTAGATTAAATCACAAACTCCCGCGCCCTGTCCATTTAAGAGTATTTGACAAAAGCCAATGAAAGCTAATAGACTGCTATATTACCAAAAAGCACCGTCTCCCGACAGAGATAAAATGGGGGTGATTATGATGGCCGCTACCGAAGAAGTGAAGATAAGGCCCATGGAGCGCAGCGATATCGACGCCATGATAGCCGTTTACAACAAAATCAGGGAGGAAAAGATACCCGGCGTTAAGCGGAGCCGCTTAAGCTACCGGGGCGCCATGACCTTTGACGAGGTAGCCTCGACCAACCCCGGCGGTCCGCTCGACTTAAGCTGTGTCGCCGAGGTCAACGGCAAGGTCGTCGGCTTTATCTGGGGGCGGTTAGCCTTCGCCGGCATACCCGTCAATGAAGTGGGCATAATCCACGTGCTAGTCGTCGACCCCGACTACCAGAAGAGGGGCATCGCCACCAAACTGGTTGATGCCATGGCCAAGCGTAGTAGTGCCCGAGGTGTCGAGACGGTGCGTGCTGTCATCGACGAGCGTCACTGGGAGCTGCAGAACTATTTCCAGAAGCTGGGCTTCAAGCGTAGCGAGCTGGTTATCTATACCCGGACGGCTAAAGACTGACCAACAGAGCCTCCTTGACGGGCGATGTTATTCCTTGACGGGCGATGTTATAATGTAGCCATAAAACCGCAAGGAGGAAGAAAATGCCGTCATATTTCAAGGCTTTAGCGACAATAATGGCCTGGGTGCTGTGGATTGTGGGCATGGTAATAGGGTTCAGTGCCTTCATCATGGGCGTTATAAACGAGGACTTGTTCAGCAGCACGCCAGTACCGATGGAATACACCGCCGCGTGGGCCGTTGCCCTCGCCTACGGGATTGGCGCCATAGTGGTCATGATTCTCCGCAAGAAGATGGAGAAATAGGCCCGTTTAACCCTTCTTGAGCAGCAGGCATATATTCCGCGAGAAAACTTTAAGCGGAAAGCGATAAGCGCTTTCGGGGAAAGAGCTTAGTACCTCAAAGCCCGCCTCTTTGACCAGCTTTTGTAGTTCGCCATAACTAAAGAGGTAGTAATGGCGATAGAGGGTCTGGCCCTTCTGCCGCCAGGGGACTTTAAGCTCTTTGGGCTTGAACCAGAAGCGGGGCTGCCACTTGTTCCAGACGGTGATAAAGGCTTCACCACCGGGTTTGAGCACCCGTTTTAGCTCTTTCAGCGCTTCCAGGTGTTCCCCACCCCCCAGGTGGTGGTAGGTCGCCACCGAGATTGCCCAGTCGAAGCTCTGGTCAGGATAGGGCAGTTTACGGACATCGGCCATTTTGAGCTCGACGGCAAAGCCGAACTTTTGGGCGTATTTTTCGGCGAACTTGAGCATCTCGGCGGAGAAGTCCACGCCATAAAGCTCGAAGCCGTCTTTGAAGGGCAGGAAGTCGGGCCCGTGGGCGCAGCCAACGTTGAGCAGCTTACCTTTTTGCCAGCGGCGGGCCAGCGCCTCCAGCTCGGTCTGGAATATTGACCAGTGGCGGAAGTTATACCAGCTGGGGGCTATGCGGTCAAAGATTTCTTGGTTATTCACTCCACTCCTTTTCCCCCCAAGGTCTTTCTGTCCCACCCAATACCCACCCTATAAGGGTGGAAAAGTGTAGTTAATTTTGCTTTGTAAGAGGGAGTCCGGTATGCAACCGAAGACAGCCTATATCTTTCCTGGTCAAGGATCTCAATATTTGGGAATGGGCCAGGAGTTATATGATAACTTCGAGATCGCCGCCTTTGTCTTTTATCGTGCAAACAGAGTCCTCGATAAGGAATTCGAAAAGATCATATTCGGTAAGATACCCGATAAGCTGGCAAACAGGGTAAAAGTACTCAAGACACATCTGGACAAACAGATTCAGATTGCAACCTATATTACCTCCTGGGCAGCCTATTCAGCCTTTAGAGAGC
>DAOUMR010000017.1:0-3463 GCA_034409905.1 Dehalococcoidales bacterium
GGTAAGAGTATTCTTTTAGTAGAGCAGAATGCTCGATTAGCTCTCAGACTTGCTCACAGAGGCTACGTATTAGAGACAGGAACTATCGTATTACAGGGAAGCGCAAAGGAACTACTGCGCAGTGAACATGTAAAAAAGGCTTACCTAGGGGGGGATGGTAATATGAGCCGCAAGGGAGCAACTTGCTGGATAAATGTTGGTGATTTAGAGGAGGGAATAAATGAATTCAAGCTGCCCGCGACTGACGAGCTTTTAGGGAAAGAACTTAAATTATACTTTAATGCCGATAACCAGGTCATCAATTATGTTTTTCATGATGTGAGCTCTCTTACTTGGGAAGTTCTTTGTGGTCCTAACAAGGGAGAGTCCTGGGCCGAAACGTACGAGGCTATTCGCGCAGCCCCTAACATATTCTTCGTTGATTTTGTAAGAAAAAATCCGCCTAATGTTTCTGTCTCAATGGCTCTTGACTTAAACACCAAAAGGGCAACGGTTATCATAGCTACTGCGCCTGCTAGGAAATCAGCGGGTCCGAGTTTCGTGGATAGGCTGGGTAAGGGCTTGGACTTGAGTACAATGAAGGTCGAAATTCTACACGCAAATGTCAACCCGCCCTCGTCCGATGAACCGATTATACCTCATGAGAGAACAACCGACCTAATTGGAAAGAGGAACAAGTACACCTATAGCAGCAAGCATGTGTATGAGCATATCTATCTCAATGACCGATTATATACATGGCATTGTCTCAAGGGTCCAGAGAAAGGGTTAGCCGATACTGACATTTGTGACTATTTCAAGATTGCCCCAGATGTTTATCTGTTTACCTGGCGGGAAAAGATTATACCAACCGTCGGTATAGTTTTAATTAATCTCAAAGAGATGAGATCGAACGGTAAAATATTCGGGCTCGACCTGACTTCAGGCAAGTTCGTGAATTTCACCGTGGGTTCTCGTGCCGAGCTTATCAATGATACCTACTATTCCTGAGGGAGACGCAGTCATACATCCTGGGGAATATCGTGACTGACAAACACCTTGTTTATGATGGTAACAGGAAGCTTCTCAAAAAAGCTAGAGAAGCAGCCAAGACACCAACCAAGCTAGTATATGAAAAGGTCGAAGCCATGGTCTATCCGAGAGTTGAGGTTGGTGAATAAGTATGAATTGAAATAGAGCCTGAATCATTGATGAGGGTAGCTAGTATTAATTGCTTTAGCGAAAGCAGACAAAACTTAAAGAAAGGGGTTTTAAAGCCATGGGCAAATGGTCTAACGCAGCCGATGTGCTGAGGAACAACGCTTTCCTGCATCCTGATAAGATGGGGGCCAAAGACCTCAGTCGTTCTCTGACCTTCAAGGAGTGGAACGAGCGGGCCAACCGGCTAGCCAACGCCCTGCTGGGGCTGGGGCTCAAACCGGGGGATAGCTTCGCCGCTATTGCCTATAACTGCGTCGAGTGGATGGAGATTTATGCGGCGGCAGCTAAAGGGGGATTAACCATAATTCCTCTATTGTTTAGATTGACACCGACGGAATACCAGTACATCTGCCAACACGGGGAGGCTAAAGCCTTCATTACCGCTAAAGAGTTTGTCGAGGGGGTAGACTCGATTCGCGGCCAGCTCTCCATCCCGCAGGCTAACTACCTATTCTTCGGTGATGACCGGGCGCCGGCGGGCTACCAGCACTATGAGGACATCATCACCAGGGCGTCTCACGTTGAGCCTGAGATAGAGCTTGACGATGAGGCGCCCTGGACTATTACCTATACCTCGGGAACAACGGGAAAACCGAAAGGGGTAGTGCGCTCGCACCGGAGTTTCATCGCCTATAACTGGTTGCAGGTAGCTAATTTCGGCTTTAACGAAGACGATATCGGCCTGTTGGTGATGCCCGCCAGCCACATCAACACCATCTTCTTTTCCTGGGCTTTGAGCTGGATGGGGGCGGGAGTGTGCATCTATAACCAGGCCAGCTTCGACCCGGAGCATTTCATCAAGACCATGCAGGACGAAAAGGTCACCTTTACCTCTTTGGTGCCGACGCACTATGTGCTTATGCTCGACCTGCCTGACGAAGTAAAAGCCAAATATGACATCTCATCCATAAGGAAGCTGCTCTGCTCTTCGGCGCCAGTGCGGAAGGAGACCAAGCTCCAGGCCATGGACTACTGGAAGGGCGCCGGTATGTACGAGCAGTACGGCACTACCGAGGCAGGCGGGCTGACCATGCTGCGGCCTCACGAGCAGCTGACCAAGCCAGCGACCATCGGCAGGGAAATGTACGGCATCGAGAGGATTAAACTCCTCGATGAAGAGGGCAGCGAGGTCGCTGAGGGCGAGGTGGGGGAGATCTGCGTACGCGCCCCCTCAATGTTCACCGAGTACGTTAAGGACCCCGAGAAGACAAAAGATGCCTTCAGGTTCGGTGGCTATTTCCATACCGGTGATATGGCCCTTCGCGACGAGGACGGCTACTACGTCCTGGTGGATAGGAAGGCGGATATGATCATCACCGGCGGCGAAAACGTTTTCCCCTCCGAGGTGGAGCAGTTATTAGCCAGCCATCCCAAGGTCAAAGAGGTGGGCGTGGTTGGTATACCTGACAGGAAATGGGGCGAAGCGATAAAAGCGGTCATTGTCCCCAGCGAGGGGGTGAAACCATCTAAAGAACTGGAACAGGAAATCATTAATTACTGTCGAGGTAAGATAGCTGGATACAAACGCCCCAAGTCAGTGGACTTTATTCAAGCGGAGGAGATGCCCAAGACGGCCACGGGCAAGATTATGCGCCGGGGCATCCGGGAATGGTACCAGGATAAATAGTCTCTAATCTGGAGGTTAGCTAATATGCTAGAGCCAAATATCATCACGCAACTGCGCCGAATCATGGGCAAAGATGCCGTTTTGACCTCTAAAGAGGACCTGACCACCTATTCCTATGATGGCACGGCTACCTGGGCGCATATGCCCGACGTGGTGGTGCTGCCCAAGACCGCCGAGCAGGTTTCGGAGATTCTGAAACTGGCTAACGACAATAAGATTCCGGTTACCCCCAGAGGTGCTGGCACCAACGTCAGCGGCGGTTCCATACCTATCAAGGGCGGCATAGTGCTCTGCACGGTAAGGATGAATAAAATCCTGGATATAAATAAGACCAACTTCACGGCCACCGTCGAGCCTGGCGTCGTGCTGCAGGACTTCAATATGGCCTTAGCCAAGCAGGGGCTTTTCTATCCCCCCGACCCCCAGAGCTTCCTGGGCTGCACCGTGGGCGGCACCATCGCCGAGAACGCGGGCGGTCCCTACTGCGTCAAGTACGGGGTGACCAAGCAGTATGTCTTGGGGTTGGAGGTGGTACTGGCTAACGGCTACATCATGAAGCTGGGCGGAGTAACCGTCAAAAACCGCACGGGATATGAGCTGATGATGCTCTTCACCGGCTCCGAGGGGACGCTGGGC
>DAOUMR010000018.1:0-17516 GCA_034409905.1 Dehalococcoidales bacterium
TGGCATTATCGCCGCCACCAGGGACACGGTGCTCAAGGCCGTGCCGCCCGAGGTAAAGGTAAAAAGCACGGTGGGCTCTGGCGATTGCGCCATTGCCGGGCTGGCCCTGAAGCTGGCCGCCCAGGAGTCGTTAACCAGCGCCTGCCGACTGGCGGTAGCCCTGGGGACAGCCGCCGTTTTGACCCCGGGCACGGAGCTCGCCCGCCGAGCCGATGTGGAAGAGCTGCTGCCGCAGATTAAGGTAAGGAATATAACCAGTCAGCTGAAAAAGGCAATATCTACCGCCAAAACCTCTTGACAAGAGGATAGCAGTGGAGTAATTTTAGGTTGAAAGTCCGTCTGGCACCCGCTAGACGTATCTATGACTGAGTACCTTGCCAAAACTAAAAATCATTCTAAAGCCAGGAGGTAGTAATATTGAACTATTCAGGAACAACCCAAATCTTCAGTCATTTTGGAGGTAAAACGGTGAAAAAGATATTAGTGGTTTTCCTAGCGCTGGCACTGCTGACGGTCCCCCTGGTGGGGGCTTGTGAAGCCGAAGAGGAGGAAACCTTCGAGCTCACCTACAACAACTTCTTCCCGCCGACCAACTACCACAGCGTACTGGCTGACGCATTCTGTAAGGAGATAGAGGCACGCACCGACGGCAGGGTAACCATTACCTATTACCCGGCCGGTGGACTGGCTGCCGCCGCTGATACCTACGATGCCGTGGTTGAGGGCATCGCCGATATCGGTATGTCCTGCCTGGCCTACACCATGGGGCGCTTCCCCGCCTGCGAGCTGGTTGACCTGCCCCACGGCTACCCCAACGGCTGGGTAGCCAGCCAGGTAGCTAATGATTTCTACAACGAGTTTGAGCCCGCCGAGTTCGATGATTGCCACCCCCTCTACTTCCACGCTCACGGCCCGGGTATCGTCCTGACCGTTGATACGCCCGTGCGTACACTGGAAGACCTGCAGGGGCTGGTGCTGAGGTCAACCGGCGTCGGGGCGGCTATCGCTGAAGCGCTGGGCGCCACCGGCTATGCCGCCGCCCAAGGTGAAGCCTACGAGCTTATGTCCAAGGGCACCATAGACGGCAGCATGACCCCTATGGAGCCGCTGCTGGGCTGGAACCAGGCCGAGGTGGTCAACTATGTGACCAACTGCTACGGTGTAGGCTACACCACCGACATGTTCGTGGTCATGAACCTCGACAAGTGGAACAGCCTGCCCGGCGATATCCAGGACATCTTCACCGAGGTCAGCGAGGAGTGGGCGGAAAAGCATGCCATGCTCTGGTCCTACTACGACATTGCCGCCAAAGAGTACTTCCTGAGCTTTTCCGGTAAAGAGATAATCGAGCTCTCCGCGGACGAGATGGCAAGGTGGATTGATGCCGCCGCCGCGGTCAAAGACACCTACATGACGGAAAAGGCCGCCTTGGGGTTGTCTGTAGACGACTTCGAGGAATACCTGAACGAGCGGGCAGACCACTGGTCCGACCAGGCGCCCTCGGACGACGACTATATGGAATGGTTCGAGGACAAGCTGGAACCGCTGTTACCGACAGAATAGAGAGCTCTCGCTCCAGACGAGACTTAGGGGTGCTCGGGAGATGACCCCAGTTTTCGAGCACCCCTAAAGAATGGTTTTAAGCCTATGTCAGGCAAAATAGAGCGCCTGGAAAGATTCGTCGATTCTTTCAGCAACTGGCTTAACTGGGTAGCGGGCGTAGGTCTGGTGGGCATTCTCGGCCTGACCATAGCCGACATATTCGGCATTAAGCTCGCCCAGGCTGGAGTCCCCTTCTTCCGCCCCATCCCCGGCGGTATCGAGGTGGTGGCTTTTCTGGGGGTGGTGGTAACCACCTTCGCCATCGCCTACACCCAAGTCCTGCGCGGGCATATCAGGGTGGAATTCGTGGTCATGCGCCTGCCCCCGCGGGCGCAGGCGGCTGTCGCCGCCTTTATCTGGTTCCTCAGTTTTCTCCTTTTTGCCATGCTCGCCTGGCAGAGCGTCGAGTACGGGCTGAGCCTGCAGGCCAAGGGTACCGTCTCCATGACACAGGGGATACCCTTTTATCCCTTCGTCCACGCCATCGCTTTTTGCTGCATTCCCGTCTGTCTGGCGCTGGCGCTGGAATGCTATAAGTCGGTGAGGAAGGCGGTGCGAGGGTGAGCCCGGCTGCCATCGGCCTTATCGGCATCGGCGTGCTGGTGGTGACCTTTCTCATCGGTATGCCCGTGGGCTTTGCCATGGCCTTCGTCGGCATGGCCGGTTTCTGCTACCTGGTTTCGCCCGATGCGGGCTTGAGCCTGCTCGCCCGCGACTTTTTTGCCAACCTTTCTTCCTATTCGCTGACGGTCATCCCCATGTTCATCTTTATGGGCTCGATTGCCTACGCTTCGGGGATGAGCCGAAGGCTCTACGAAGCGGGCTATACCGTCTTTGGGCAGATGCGTGGCGGCCTGGCTATGGCCACCATCGCCGCCTGCGCCGGCTTTGCCGCCATGTGTGGCTCGACCAACGCCACCGCCGCCGCTATGGGCCGGGTAGCCCTGCCCGAGATGAGAAGGTATAACTACAACGATTCGCTGGCCACGGGCTGCGTCGCCGCCGCGGGCAGCCTGGGCATACTCATTCCCCCCAGCACCATTTTCATCATCTACGGCATAATGACCGAACAGTCCATCGGCAAGCTGTTTATCGCGGGAGTTCTGCCCGGCATAATGCTGGCCGGACTGTTTATCGTGGTGGTGGTCATCCTCTGCAAGCGCAACCCCAGCCTCGCCCCGGGGGGAGCCCCCACCACCTTCCGGCAAAAGCTGGCCGGGCTGGCCGGGGTTATCGAGATGCTGATCCTCTTCGCCCTGGTCATCGGCGGGCTTTTTCTGGGCTGGTTTAGTCCCACCCAGGCGGGGGCGGCCGGTGCCGGCGGTGCCCTGATTATCGGGCTGGCTAGACGGCAATTGAACTGGCAGGGTTTCCTCTTCGCCGTCAAGGACACGCTGCGCATAACCTGTATGGTGATGATTATCGTCACCGGGGCCATTATCTTCGGGCATTTTATGGCCGTGGCCAAGCTGCCGCTGGTCTTATCGGAGTGGGTGGGGGGGCTGCCCCTGCCGCCAATGGCCATCATGGGGGTGATTGTCCTGCTCTACCTGGTGGGGGGCTGTTTTATGGACGCCCTGGCCCTGATTACCCTCACCGTCCCCATCATCTACCCGGTAGTGCTGGTGCTGGGCTTCGACCCCATCTGGTTCGGGGTGATTATCGTCCTGGTGACCGAGATGGGGGTGATTACGCCACCGGTGGGCTTGAACGTCTATGTCATCAAGGGAGTGGCTGAGGACGTGCCCCTGGAGACTATCTTCAAGGGGGTATTCCCCTTCTTAGCGGCGATAATTGTCGCCGTAATCATACTGATGATTTTCCCCCAGATTGCCACCTTCCTGCCCGGTCTTGCCCTCTACTAGAGCCTGGATTGACTTCAGTCCTCCGTTTTGCTATGCTCTATTAAAATTGAATAGTAGGGGTGCCCTTGGCCAGAGCGAGGGCTTAAATGGGCAGCAAGAGCGGTGAGAGTCCGCCACAGTCCCGCCTGCTGTAATTGAGGCTTTAAGTCTCATAAGTCAGAACACCAGCCCCGGGTTCCGGTCGCCTCCGCGGAAAAGGGGGGCAGATTATCGAGATTAATCCCCTTGTCCAGCAGACGAGGGGATTTTTTTATCAAATATAGGTTTAAAATTGAAACGTCGTAACAAGATAGCCCTGATTCTATCGCTGCTGGGGGTCTGCCTCATCGCCGCCCTCTTTTTGGGCAGCGCCTTCGGCGCCGTGTTTATCTCCATACCCGATATCGGCAAGATGGTGCTCAACAAGACGGCCATCTTCGACTTCTCCCCCACCTGGACGGACGGCCAGGAAACCATCATCTTCCAGATAAGAATGCCCCGCGTCATCGGCGGGGCGCTGGTGGGCATGGCGCTGGCGACGGCGGGGGTTCTCTTCCAGGGGCTGTTGCGTAACCCCATGGCCGACCCCTATATCATCGGCACCTCAGCCGGAGCCGCGCTGGGGGCTACCATCGCCATGCTCCTGCCCATAAGCCTGGCTTTCCTGGGCTTCGGGCTGGTGCCGGTAGCCGCCTTTATCGGCGCCGTGGGCACGGTTTTCCTGGTCTATAACCTGGCGCGGGTGGGGGGCAAAA
Organism: Dehalococcoidales bacterium; assembly: GCA_034409905.1. GTDB lineage: Bacteria > Chloroflexota > Dehalococcoidia > Dehalococcoidales > BS750m-G39 > E44-bin88. The sequence continues at coordinate 4,202 of DAOUMR010000018.1, forward strand.
CGCCCATCATCAGCATGCTCCTGGCGGGGGTGGTGGTCAGCTCGCTGATGGCGGCCATTATGGCGCTGCTGATAACGATAAGCGACCGCCTGCACCTGAACCTGCACACGGTCTATGCCTACCTGCTGGGGCACATCTCGGTAAGCGGCTGGGAACAGCTGGCCGTTATCGCCCCGCTGGTTATCGGCGGCGTTATCTTCGCCCGCTTTTTCGCCTTTCACCTCAACGCCCTGTCGCTGGGGGAGGAGGGGGCGGCTTATGTCGGGGTGAACGTGGAGAGGGATAAGGTGGTTATATTAGTCTTAGGCTCTCTGCTCACCGCCGCCGCCGTTTCCATCAGCGGCCTGATTGGCTTTGTCGGGCTGGTGGTGCCCCACGCCATGAGATTGAGCCTCGGGCCCGACCACCGTCTGCTCCTGCCCGCGGCGGCGCTGGGCGGGGGCGCTTTTGTTATCATCGCTGACCTGCTCGCCCGCACCGTCATGGCACCGGCCGAGATTCCGGTGGGGGTGATTACGGCTATCGTCGGCGCGCCCTTCTTCCTCTACCTGCTGCGGCGCACCAGAAAGGAGTACGCTTTCTGATGATTGGACTGGAGATTAAACAGCTTGATTTTTCCTACTTCGACGGGCTGGTCCTGGAGGATATCAACCTATCGGTTAAGGCCGGGGAGATGGTGGGGCTACTGGGTCCTAACGGCTCGGGCAAGAGCACGCTGATTAAGCTGGCCAGCGGCATCTTAAAGCCCAAACGGGGTGAAGTCAGGCTCGACGGGAACCGCATAAGCAATTTGAGCCGGAGGTTCATCGCCGGCAACGTGGCGGTGGTGCCGCAGCAGTTCCACATACCCTTTGCCTTTACCGCCAGCGAAGTGGTCATGCTGGGGCGGACTCCTTTCTTCAGAGCCCTGGCCGATGAGAGCGAAGAAGACCGCGAGGTGGTCGAAAATTCACTGGAGCTGGTGGGCATCAAGGAGCTGGCCGAGCGCCGCTTTGACGAACTGAGCGGCGGGGAGAGGCAAAAGGTTATCCTGGCTATGGCGCTGGCGCAGCAGCCAAAGCTATTGTTGCTCGACGAGCCCACCGTGCATCTGGATATTGCCCACCAGATGGAGATAGTGGAGCTGGTGCGGGAGCTCAATATGGGGCGGGGGCTGACTGTTATTGCCGCCATGCACGACCTGAACCTGGCCGCACTCTACTTCGACAGATTAATACTGCTCAAAGAGGGCAAGGTCTGGGCCGACGGCACGCCCCACCAGGTATTGACCGAGGCGGGCATCAGCCAGGTCTTTGCGGCATCGGTGAAAGTGGAGGTGCACCCGACGGGGGCGCCCCACATCGTGGTTATGCCCAAGGTAAAGTCTAACAAGCCTCACTAATCACCATAGACAGAACTAAAACTAACGGCTATAATCCCCTTAGCTATGAGTGCCGAGGTCAAACTCAGCGTCCTCTTTACCGCCGAGCAGATAGCCACCGCCGTCAAGCGTCTGGCGGCTGAAATCAGGCGGGACTACTCAGATAAAAACCCCGTCCTGGTCGCCGTCCTCAAAGGCTCCTTCGTCTTTTTGGCCGACCTCGTCAGGCAGCTCAACTTCCCCCTGCAGATAGAGTTCGCCCAGCTCTCCAGCTACGGCCGCGGCAAGGAGAGCGCGGGCAAAATCAGGGTGGTCAAGGACATCCAAGGCGACATCAAGGGGCGGCACGTCCTGGTCGTCGAGGATATTATAGATACCGGCCTTACTGCCCAGTTTTTCCTGGAGCATTTGCGGAAAAAGGGAGCCGCCTCGGTGAAGCTCTGCTCATTGACGGACAAGCCGGTGCGGACGCAGGTCAAAATCAACATCGATTATTTGGGCCTGACCGTCCCCGACAAGTTCATCGTCGGCTACGGCATTGACTGGGACGAGAAATTCCGCTACCTGCCCGATATATGCGCCATAGAGGACGAGGACTGATGCTTACCCGCTTAATGGCGGTGGCCAAAGGCGAAACGCCTGCCGACCTGTTGTTGGCCAACGCCAGAGTAATCAACGTCTTCACCGGTGAAATCGAGGCGGGCAATATCGCCATCTGCGGGGACAGGATCGCCGGCATTGGCGACTATCAGGCCAAAGAGGTGGTGGACGTGGGGGGCAGGCACATCGCCCCCGGTCTTATCAATGGGCACATTCACCCCGAAAGCTCTATGCTCGATATCGGCCAGTACGCCCGCGCCGTGGTGCCCCACGGCACCACATCACTGGTCACCGACCTCCACGAGATAGCCAACGTCTGCGGGCTTGAGGGGATAAAGTATATATTGGAGCGCGCCCGCAAGCTGCCCCTTAACCTTTTTTTGATGGCGCCTTCCTGCGTGCCGGCAACAGACAAAGAGACTTCGGGAGCCAGCCTCGGTCCTGAGGAGATTCGACAGATTCTGGGCTGGAAAGAGTGCCTGGGGCTGGGGGAGGTGATGAACTTCCCCGGGGTCATCGGCGGCGACGAGGCGGTACTAAAGAAAATCGAATACGCCCGCGGTAAGATTATTGACGGTCATGCCCCCGGACTCACCGGCAAGGCTTTAAGCGCCTATATCGCCGCTGGCATCTCTTCCGACCACGAATGCGTTTCGCTCGACGAAGCTAAAGAGAAACTAGAGCTTGGTATGTATATCATGCTCCGAGAAGGCTCTTCGGAGAAAAACCTGGAAGCACTGCTGCCCCTGGTCAACGATAAGACCTGGCCGCGTTGTATGTTCGTCGTTGACGACCGCACCGCCGCCGACCTGCTGAAGGACGGCGATATCGACGCCGTGGTGCGTAAAGCCATCCGCCTCGGACTTAACCCGGTGCGCGCCATCCAGTTGGCCACCATAAATCCGGCGGGCTATTTCCGCCGGGAGGGGCTGGGGGGCATCACCCCCGGCTATTTCGCCGACCTGATTGTGCTCGGCGACCTGAAAAGCCTGCGCATAGACATGGTCTTCTATAAAGGCAAGCTGGTGGCTGAAGAAGGCAAAGCATTGTTCTCGGCACCCCACGCCGCCGATAAGAGCCTGACCGATAGCGTCAAAATCAAGCCCTTTAGTATAGAAAGGCTGAAACTAACGCCTTCGGGGAAAGCCGAGCCCGTTATCGAGGTCGTCCCCGGGCAGATAATAACCAAAAAGGCAGTGGTGAAACCAACGTCTATACCCGACATAGAAAAGGACATACTTAAACTGGTGGTGGTAGAGAGGCACAAAGCTACGGGAAATATCGGGGTGGGGCTGGTCAAGGGCTTTGGCCTTAAGCGAGGGGCGCTGGCTTCTTCCATCGCCCACGATTCTCACAATATTATCGCCGTCGGCGCCAGCGATGAAGACATATTCGCCGCCGTCAAAGAGATCGAAAGATTGCATGGTGGGATGGTGGCGGTGGGAAATGGCAAAGTCTTAAGCAGTCTAGCGCTGCCCGTGGCCGGGCTGCTCTCCGACGAGCCGTTGGAGAATGTGGTGACTAAGCTGGAAAGGCTGGAAAAAGTGGCCGTTGAACTGGGGTCAAGGCTGCCTTCGCCCTTGGCTACTCTATCCTTCCTGGCCTTGCCGGTAATACCCGAAATCAGGCTCACCGACCGGGGGCTGGTAGAGCTGTAAGCGACTTAAGGGCACGAGTCCTGCGTTACCCCGCAGTTAGGATAGTCGTCCTCAAAACTATAGCTACCCACTACATCATCAAGGTCCTCAAGGTAAATCTCCAGGTCTTCAAGGCTACCGGGACAGGCCCCGTTCTCGCTGGCATAAACCGCCGTGGCTGACCTCAATAACCGCGCTTCAATCAGGCAAACCTCTTCCTGACCGCGCCCGGTAAACCAGCCGAAATTGGGCAGAACTATGAGCGCGATTATACCCAGAATAGCCAGCACCAGCAGCAACTCGAGCAGGGTGAAACCGTTCTCACCATGGCCGATAGCTCTACGGGTCCGTTTCGTTACCAATGTCCGCCCTTCTTTCCGAGTCTGGTCAGCCAAATAGGTCCGGCAGCAAGGGAGATGGAACAAGGCACCGGAACCGCTTAAATACGCGGTATAGTGCCCCTCTAACCAGAATGGCTTAGTAGTTTATTAAATAGCTCAGCAGGGAAACCCTTTTATAGGCGGTTACCGTCCGCGTCTTTAGGACCGTCAGCTCCACGGGGACATATTCTTCCTTGGTGACCTCGCCGTACTTGGTGACCTCTCGGTATTTGGTAACCTCTTCCTCCCGGTATGTCGGGTCGGGCTTTTGCGGAGCCATGACAGAGTAGCTAAAGGAATACAGCGTCCTTAAGGGTTCACCATAATAGGCGGTGATAGTTCTGGTGGTACCGGCATCTATATACTGCGAGGCCGATATGGTGGTGCTCAGGTTGGTCTGTAATGTTATCAGGAATTCCACGGTGAATTCGCCGCCTATTTCGTCATTGTTCTTGATAGTTAGTTCAACCCAGCACGCTGGACTGCCATCAAATTCAAAATAGTTGTAACCATGTCCACCGATTATTGTATAGTCAAGGGGAACATACTCCGTGCAGGGCTCTACGTCACATACGATCTCGATATCCGTATAGGGCTCCATGGCGGTATATTCTTCCTCTTCGGTATAGCTTTCCAGGGTGTAGTAGGTCTCGTTAGCCAGATAGCTCTCTTCAACCTCGTAAGGGACCCGCATGATAGGTATGAATGAGAAAACGAGTAAAAATACCACCACGGCTGCTATGACGATAGCCAGCGCCTTGCCTTCTTTGGATAACCTCTGCCAAATGTTCTGTTTCTTTTGACTCATAGTATTATGATAATATGATTATTTGCCAGCCGATGTCAAGGAACTACAATAGTGCTAAGCAATATGCTAAACTATCAACCAGCGTGGGGAAGTGTCGGAACTGGCAGACGAGCATGATTTAGGATCATGTGCCGCAAGGCGTGGGGGTTCAAATCCCCCCTTCCCCAGTTAAAGGAGGGCGAGATGGTCGACCTTTCCGTTTTCAAGAAGTTCAAATTCGAGCGGCCCCCGGTAGGCATTAAATACCTGCTCAACAGGCCCAAGGGGATAAAAAAACTGGAGGGTAAGACGCTAGCCTTCTGCGAAATGCTTCCCGAAGCCCAGAAAGGCACTCCCTTCTATGTCACCAAGGAGGACTTCGAGTGCGTGGGCCCGCTGGTGCTGGGTATGGAGGAGCCCAACCCCGTCTTCGAGAGCGGGCAGCTGGGCACCCCGCTGGGGCTCTTTAAGGAGGCGCGCGCCAACCGCCGCATCTATCCCCCCATCCCCCGATTGACCAGGGGCACCTGCCGCTATGTCGTCTTCGCTCCCCTGGATAAGATGACCTTCGAGCCCGACGTGCTGGTGGTTACCGCCGACCCGACCCAGGCCGAAATCATACTGCGGGCGCACAGCTTTACCACCGGCAAGACCTGGACGGCCCAGGGTTCGACCGTAATCGGCTGCGCCTGGCTCTTCATCCAGCCCTACCTCACTGGCGAGCTGAACTTTACCGTCAGCAACTTAAGCTCAGGCTGGAACGCAAGACAGGTGCTGCCCAAGGGGCTGATAGTTATTACCATCCCCTACGACCTGCTGCCCATGATAGTGGAAAACCTGAAGGAGATGGAGTGGGTGCCCAAAGATTACCTTGAGGGCAGAGACGCCCACAACAAGCGCTTCGAGGAGGTAGCCGAAGCCGCGGTCAAGGACTATAACGCCGGCGGCTAGAGCTAAGGAGATATGAAGGTAAGCCGATATTTCGATAGCGAGCCTACACAGGAAATGCCCGGGGTATTGAAGCGTGAGGTTATCACCGCCCGGGACGGCGCCCCCAATTTCTGCATGCGGGTCTTCGAGGTCGAGCCGGGCAGTTCCACCCCCGACCACTCCCACCCCTGGGAGCACGAGGTGTTCGTTCTTTCCGGTAGCGGGGTGGTGAGGGGAAAAGAGGGTGAAAGCGTCATCAACAAGGGCAGCGTCGTCTTTATCGCCCCCGGTGAGCCACACTGCTTTATCAACACGGGTACTCAAACGCTCCGCTTCGTCTGCCTCATCCCGAATCAGGATTAAATGAGGGGGAACCAGCCCGTTCCCAAAATTCTCTCCTGTTGTGATTGACGCCCTCATAGCCTATACCTTACTATTCCCCTATGGAAAACCTGCTAAATAAAGTGCAGAAAATTATCGCTGCTATCTTTCTTGATATTGCAGCGGGCTGGTTCATTTGGCATTTGCTATCCTATTTAGATAATTTATTCCTGCGTTGGTTACTTGGCATTGGTTTAGGTATGGTAGGATTATATGCCAATTTTGTCTTGCTAAAGGAGCTATTCTCAGGCAGGTCAGATGGTGACGAATAACCTAGCCCAGCCTTAAAATGTTTTAGTTCTTTCTTATATGTATAATACCTTTCAGGAGGCGTGATATGAGCGTTAAAGGTTTTTTCATCGCACTTCTCTGTTTGGGAGCTGGCGGAGCTGGCTTATACTTCTCCTTCTACAATATTATCAACACTAATAGCTTTGGTGGTTGGATTGTCCTCTTAATTGCTAGTTTTATTGCCGTGTTTTTCGGGATGGGCGTGCTTTCTGGTAAAATTAAGCTTTAACCAAACAATAACCGTCAATCACGAGTTTATGGAAACTCGCCGCAAAGGGGCTTGACAAAAGTCCAAAATAGTGGTATAGTAATAGTTTGTATTATGCCTTCCAAAATTTTCACCTTGTAATGCCTCCAAGCTAACCACAGGTATGACTTTTGGTCGAACTGCAACGTGAGAAATTTGACCGCTTTTTAGGCGTTTGGCAGAGCAAAAACAGATTTTATGTTAACAAAAGCAATTGAGCAGAAGGTGCCTCCCATTCCCCAGAAATCCTACGCCAGTCTACCCCAGATTTTAGAGGTACCCAATTTAATCCAAGTACAAACTGATTCCTTCCGCTGGTTCCAGGAGAAGGGGCTGCGCCAGTCGCTGGAGGAAATATCCCCTATTGAGGACTTCACCGGCAACCGCCTGGCGCTGAGCTTCGTTGACTACGAATTCCGCGAGCCTCACTACACCGAGGCGGAGTGCCGCCAGAAAGACCTGACCTATTCGGCCCCGCTCTATGTCAGGACACAGCTGCTGGTTAAGGAAACCGGCGAAATCAAGGAGCAGGACCTCTTTTTCGGCGACATCCCCCTGATGACGGCCAAGGGCACCTTTATCACCAGCGGCGCCGAGAGGGTAGCCGTAAGCCAACTGCTGCGCTCGCCGGGCGTCTATTTCACCCTGGAAGAAGACGCCACCAGCGGCCGTTCCCTCTGCCACGCCAAGCTCATCCCCTCCCGCGGCGCCTGGCTGGAGTTCGAGACGAGCAACCGCGACGTAATCTCGGCCAAGATTAACGGCAAGCGTAAGATTCCCATCACCACCCTGATGCGGGCTATCGGCTACAGCGACGAGCAGAAACTGCTCGACTTGTTCGCCAGCGAGGACAACTCCCCCGACCACCAGTTTATCAAGGCGACCATGGACCGCGAGCCTATGGTCAAGGACGAGCCCGAAGCCCTGCTCGATATTTATCGAAAGCTGCGCCCGGGTGACCCGCCCAACATTGAGAACGCCCGCAAGCTGATAAAGAACCTCTTCTTCGACCCCCTGCGCTACGACCTGGGGGAGGTGGGGCGCTATAAGCTCAACAAGCGCCTGAAGCTTGAGATTCCCGAAGACACCCGCGCCCTGACCGTAGAAGACATCGTTGAGATAGTAAGACACATCATTATGATTAACAACGGCTTCGATAACCCCGACGATATCGACCACCTGGGAAACCGCAGGGTGCGCACCGTGGGCGAGCTGATTCAGAACCAGTTCCGTATCGGACTGCTCAGGTTGCAGCGTGTGGTCAGAGAGAGAATGAGTATCATCGGCACCGACGCCGCCAGCCCCAGCGTCCTGGTCAACATCCGCCCGGTGGTGGCGGCGGTGAGGGAGTTCTTCGGCGGCTCGCAGCTATCGCAGTTTATGGACCAGACCAACCCCCTGGCCGAACTCACCCATAAGCGCCGCCTTTCGGCGATGGGGCCCGGGGGCTTATCAAGAGAGCGGGCCGGCTTTGAGGTCCGCGATGTGCACTTCTCCCACTACGGCCGAATTTGCCCTATTGAGACACCGGAGGGGCCCAATATCGGCCTTATCGGCTCTCTGGCTACCTACGGGCGCATCAACCAGTACGGCTTTATCGAGACGCCCTACCGCCGCGTAATCAGCGAGCTGGACAATAATTCTCCGGCGCTGGTGGGGCGGACGACCCGGGAAGCCGTGCGCAACGCTAAGGGCACCACCGTGGTCAAAGCCAGGACGGTCATCACCGACGCCATAGCCGCCAGGCTGGCCAAACTGTCGGCAAGAAAGATAAAGGTCGTCCCCTTCGTCTCCGACGAGGTCAGCTACATGACCGCCGATAAAGAGGACGAGTATATTATCGCCCAGGCCAACGCCCGCCTCGACGAGAAGAACCAGTTCGTCGAGGACAGGATTGAAGCCAGATGGGGCGACCGCTATATGCTGGAAACCCCGGATAAGATAGAGTACATCGATGTCTCGCCCAAGCAGATTGTCAGCGTCGCCACCGCCCTGATACCCTTCCTGGAGCATAACGACGCCAACCGCGCCCTGATGGGCTCCAACATGCAACGGCAGGCGGTGCCCCTGCTCCGACCCGAGGCGCCCATAGTGTCCACGGGCATGGAGATAGAGGTGGCTAAGCACAGCGGGCAGGTGCTCTTCGCCCAGCATCCCGGCGTGGTGAGCTCGGTGACCAGCTCTAAGATTGTGGTCACCAACGATAACAGCGAGAACGACGTCTATCCCCTGATGAAGTTCGTCCGCACCAACCAGGGCACCTGCATCAACCAGAAGTCCCTGGTGAACCGGGGCGACCGGGTGGAGGCGGGGCAGGTCTTAGCCGACAGCTCCGCCACCGAATACGGCGAGCTGGCGCTGGGGCAGAACGTGACCTGCGCCTTTATGAGCTGGGAAGGCTATAACTTCGAGGACGCTATTATCATCAGCAACCGCCTGGTAGAGCAGGACAAGTTTGCCTCGATTCACATCGAGAAGCACGAGGTGGAAGCCCGCGACACCAAGCTGGGACCGGAAGAGATTACCCGCGATATACCCAACGTCGGCGAGGAGAGCCTGCGCGAGCTGGACGACGAAGGCATCGTGCGGGTGGGGGCGGAGGTGGGGCCCGACGACATACTGGTGGGTAAGATTACCCCCAAGGGCGAGACCGAACTCTCGGCGGAAGAAAAACTGCTGCGGGCTATCTTCGGCGAGAAAGCCCGAGAGGTAAAGGACACCTCGCTGCGCGTGCCTCACGGCGAGTGGGGCAAGGTGATTAATGTCAGGGTCTTCTCCCGCGAGAACGGTGACGACCTGCCCGCTGGCGTCAACCAGTGGGTCCAGGTCTGGATTGCCCAGAAGCGCCGCGTCTCGGTAGGCGATAAGCTGGCCGGGCGCCACGGCAACAAGGGGGTCATCTCCCTGATTGCGCCCGCCGAGGATATGCCCTTCCTTCCCGACGGAACACCGGTAGATATTATCCTTAACCCTATCGGCGTCCCTTCGCGAATGAACCTGGGGCAGGTACTGGAAACCCACCTGGGCTGGGCGGCCCAGCTGCTCGGCTTCCGGGCGATTACCCCCGTCTTCGACGGCGCCAGTGACGCCGCTATTGAAGACGCTTTGGCCCGGGCCTGGATTGCCCAGAGGAGTGGCGCCGTCAGCCTTGAACCCGATAACGACCACCCCGCCTTCAAGCTGGAGCTGGCTATGGACTGGCTCAAAAAGAACGGCTATGACGGGGAGAAGGTGTTCAGCGATAATAACCTCGGTGCCGCCAGGGACGCCTGCCTCCGCCTCTGGCTGGAGGACATGGGGGTAAAGAGTAAAGAGCTCAACCAGGATAAGCTGGCCGAAGCCATAGATAAGGTAAAAGCGGAACGGAACCTGCCCCCGCCCATCGTGGGCAAGGTCGTCCTCCGCGACGGGCGCACCGGCGAGCCCTTCGACCAGCCGGTAACGGTGGGCAATATCTACATGATGAAGCTCATCCACCTGGTCGAGGATAAGGTACACGCCCGCTCTACCGGACCCTACTCACTGATTACGCAGCAGCCGCTGGGCGGTAAGGCCCAGTTCGGCGGGCAGCGTTTCGGCGAGATGGAGGTCTGGGCGCTGGAAGCCTACGGCGCCGCCCACAACCTGCAGGAAATCCTGACCATCAAGTCGGACGACGTCACCGGCCGAGCCAAGACCTACGAAGCCATCGTCAAAAACGAGGACATTTTGCAGCCCGGAGTGCCCGAATCTTTTAAGGTACTGGTCAAGGAACTGCAAAGCCTGGGGCTGGCTATCGAGGTGATTAACGAAGAGGAGAGGGCCAGCGCCGAGGAAGCCAAGGAAGCCGCCGAAGGAGAAGCCGAGGGCGAAGAGGCCGAAATGCCCAAGCTGGAAGCCGCCGCCGGGGGAGTCAAAGAAGAACCCGAAGCCCCCAAGGGTGAAGTGGAGGCTGAGGTCGTAGAAGAAGCCGAAGCCCCTAAAGCCGAGGTGGAGGCTGAGGCCGTCGAAGAGGACACCGAAGCCCTTCAAGCCAAGCTGGAGGCCGAGGTTGCTGGGGGAAAACCAAAAGCCAAAAAGGCAAAGGCTGAGACTGAAGAAGAAACCGAAGCCCCTGAGGCTGTCCCGGAAGACACCGAAGCCCTTCAAGCCAAACTGGAGGCCGAAGCGGCTGCGGACAAACCCACAGCCAAGAAGGCTAAGGCTGCCAAAGAAGAAACCGAAGCCCCCAAGGCCGAGGCAGAACCTGAGATAAGTGAAGAGGAAAAAACCGAGGCCCTTCAGGCCAAGCTGGAGGCTGAGGCAGCTGGAGAAAAACCCAAGGCCCCCAAAGCCAAGAAGGCTAAGGCTAAAGATAGCCAAGATAAGCCAGAGGTAGAAGAATAAAATGCTGGAAGTTAACGATTTTGATGCCATCCGCATCTCGCTGGCTTCGCCGGAGCAGATTCGAAGCTGGTCTTACGGCGAGGTCACCAAGCCCGAGACGGTCAACTACCGCACCCTGAAACCGGAGAGGGACGGGCTTTTCTGCGAGCGCATCTTCGGTCCCACCAAGGACTTCGAATGCTATTGCGGTAAGTACAAGCGGATACGCTACAAGGGCGTTATCTGCGACAAGTGCGGTGTCGAGGTCGCCCGCGCCAAGGTCAGACGTGAGCGCATGGGCCACATCGAGCTGGCCTGCCCGGTGAGCCACATCTGGTTCGCCAAGGGCATCCCCAGCCGGCTGGGCTTATTACTCGACCTCTCGCCGCGCAGCCTGGAACGCGTCCTCTACTTTTCGCACTATATTATTACTTCCGTAGACGAAGAGGCGCGCCAGGAAGCCATAAAGCAGCTGGAGGAAGGCTACGTCCAGCATGCGGAGACCAAGCAGAGCGAGGGGGAAGCCGCCATTACCGAGGCGGAAAAGGCGGAGGCGACGGTAGAAGACATCAACAAGATGCGGCAGGGCCTGGTGGAGGAAAAGACGCAGCTTGAAGAAAAGCTGGCCAGCGACGTCGAGCAGCTGAGGGACCTGCGCAAGAACACCCTGCTCACCGAGAGCCAGTATTTAGACCTGAAACAGAAGTTCGAGCCGGTCTTCAACGCCGAAATGGGCGCCGAGGCTATCCTGCAGCTACTTAAGGACATCAACCTTAACGAACTGCGCAACCAGTTGCTCATCGAGACGCGCTCGGCTTCCGGGCAGCGCCGCCGCAAGGCGGCCAAGCAGCTGCAGGTGGTGGAGGCCTTCCGCCGCAGCGGCAACAAACCGGAGTGGATGATTCTGACCGTGCTGCCCGTTTTGCCCCCCGACCTGAGACCCATGGTTCAGCTGGACGGCGGCCGCTTCGCCACCAGCGACCTCAACGACCTCTACCGGAGGGTCATCAACCGCAACAACCGCCTGCGCCATTTGCTGGAGATAGAGGCACCGGCGGTCATCATCCGCAACGAGAAGCGAATGCTCCAGGAAGCGGTTGACTCCCTGATTGATAACGGCCGTCGGGGGCGGGCTATCTCGGTCAGCGGCAATCACAAGCTGAAGTCGCTCTCCGACATGCTGCGCGGTAAACAGGGGCGCTTCCGCCAGAACCTGCTGGGCAAGCGGGTTGATTACAGCGGACGCTCGGTTATCGTGGTCGGTCCCGAACTAAAGCTAAACCAGTGCGGCCTGCCCCGGAGGATGGCGGTGGAGCTTTTCAAGCCCTTTATCATGCGCCGCCTGATGGAGCAGGGCTTAAGCCACAACATCAAGAGCGCCCGCCGCCTGGTGGAGAGAAACAAGCCCGAGGTCTACGACATACTGGAAGAGGTGGTCAAGGAGCAGCCCGTATTGCTCAACCGCGCCCCCACCCTGCACCGCCTCAGCATCCAGGCCTTCGAGCCGGTGCTCATCGACGGCAGCGCCATACAGATACACCCCCTGGTGTGTTCCGCCTTTAACGCCGACTTCGACGGCGACCAGATGGCCGTCCATGTTCCCCTTTCCAAGGCGGCGGTTAAGGGCGCCCGGGAAATCATGCTCAGCATCCATAATATGCTGCTGCCCAGCTCGGGCGAGCCCATAGTGACCCCTACCCTGGATATGGTCCTCGGTTGCTACTACCTGACCACGGTCATACCCGGAGCTAAGGGTGAAGGCTCTATCCTGGGCAGCTTCGAGGAATCCAAGCTGAGATACGAACTGGGGTACCTCGACCTCAGGGCCGAGATTGAGGTCAGGAAATCGCCCGAAAACGGCCAGAGGATTAAGACCAGCGTGGGCCGCATCATCTTTAATGAGGTGCTGCCCCCCCAACTGGGCTTTTACAACGAAGACATCGACAAGTCGAGCTTAAAGCAGATAGTTACCGATTGCTATAAGCTCTTAAGCAATGAGGAGACAGCGGTGGTGGTGGACAGCATCAAACAGCTGGGCTTCCGCTACGCCACCAAATCGGGGACGACCATCGCCATGAGCGATATTCAGGTGCCTTTGAGCAAACCCAAGCTGCTTGAGGAGGCGGGGGAGTTCACCTAGAAGTCCTGAAGAAGAAGCGGCTCGTGCCCAAGAACAAGCGCTCAGCCGCTGTGCAGAAGAAGTAGCCGAGCGTGAGGCGCTAGGCTTCGAAGGATTGAAAGCATTACAAGAAGAACGTGATGCGGCACGTCTCTACTATGAAAAGTTGGATTCCGAAGACGCAGAAGCATGGGAAGAATATCAAAAGGAGAAAAAGCAATACATGGAAGAAAGAGGGC
>DAOUMR010000019.1:0-10893 GCA_034409905.1 Dehalococcoidales bacterium
TCAACGGGGTGGCGCTGGGTGGGGGGTGCGAGATAGTTGCCGGCTGCGATATGGCCGTCGCCTCGGAGAAGGCACAGCTGGGACAGCCCGAGATTAAGCTGGGGGTCTATCCGCCGCCGGCCTCGGTGCTCTTCCCCAGAATACTGGGGCGGCAGAAGGCGTTCGAGCTTATCCTTTCGGGGGACAGTATCAGCGCCAAGGAGGCGGAGAGAATCGGGCTGGTGACCAAAGCCGTCCCCGACGCTGAGTTTAAAAAAGCGAGCGACGAGTTTATCAAGCGTTTTACGGCTAACAGCGGGCTGGCTCTGACCCAGGCCCGGCGGGCGCTTTACCGCAACTTCGACCTGAATTTCTACGAAGCCTTGGAAGCTACCGGCGTTGACGCCACTATGGTTATGGCCGGGGAGAACAGCATCGAGGGGCTGACCGCCTTCCTGGAGAAGAGAAAGCCAATCTGGATAAGATAGTCTTTACGGAGGTAGAGGGAAGTGAAAGTTCTAACTACTGACCAGATGCAACAGCTGGAGCAGGATGCCATGAGGGCCGGAACAAGCCTGGATATGCTCATGGAGAATGCCGGACAGGCCGTCGCCGGCGAGGCGAGGCGAATCCTGGAGGATATCCGCCAGCAGCAGATTCTGTTTCTCATCGGACCGGGTAACAACGGCGGGGATGGCTTGGTCGCCGCCCGACATCTTCATGACGCTGGAGCCAAGGTCTTCCTCTACTTCTTCGGGCAGAGGCCAAGCCGTGACCCCGTGATGAAGCCGATAAGGGACCGTCGCATCAAGCGCATCGAGGCAGCTAAAGACGAAAACCTGGAGGAGCTTAAAGGGCTTCTGGCTTCGGTAGATACCGTTATTGACGCCCTCTTCGGCACCGGCACCACCCGACCCTTTTCCGGGCTCGTGCTGATGATACTGGACAGGGTGAGGCGGGCCAAGATCAGGCGTCCCAATTTAAAACTCATCGCTCTGGACTTGCCCTCAGGGCTTAACGCCGACACCGGCGAGGTCGACCCGGGCTGCCTCTATGTCGATAACACCATTACCCTGGCTTTCCCTAAACCCGGGCTGTTTAAGTTCCCGGGGGCCGAGAGGGTGGGGGAAATCAGCGTGGTTGACATCGGCCTGCCCGGATTTATCGAGGAGAAGACCAGCCCCGAATACCTTGCCAACGAGTGGGTGCAATCGGTGCTCCCCGAACGCCCGCCGCAGGCCAACAAGGGCAATTTCGGCAAGGTGCTGGTGCTGGCCGGCTCCATCAACTACATCGGCGCGCCTTATCTCGCCTGCAGCGGCGCCATGAGGGTCGGCGCGGGCCTGGTGACGCTGGCCGCCGTCGGGAGGCTGCAGGCTATTTTAGCCAACAAGCTGACCGAGGCGACCTATCTGCCCCTGCCCGAGGTCCGACCCTGGATCATCGCCCCGGAAGCCATCCGTCTTCTCTTCCGCCAGTTCGAGCAGTATAACGTGCTGCTTATGGGCTGCGGTATGGGGCAGAACGAGTCGGTGGTCAGGTTAATCAGGTCCATCCTGCTTTCCCATCCCAAAGCCAAGACAGCCAAGCCCAAGCTGCCCTTCTTGGTCCTTGATGCCGATGCCCTGAATGCCCTGGCCAAGGTGCCCAAATGGTGGGACCTGATGCCCGAGGACGCCATTCTTACCCCCCACCCCGGGGAGATGGCCAGACTGACGGGGATGACGGTGGACGAGGTGCAGCTCGACCGGCTGGAGTTGACCAAGAAGATGGCCGGGGAGTGGCACAAGACCGTCGTCCTTAAGGGGGCTTATACCGTTATCGCCGCCCCCGACGGCCGGACGCAGATAAGCCATGTGGCTAATGCCGGGCTGGCCTCGGCGGGGACGGGTGATGTTTTGAGCGGGGTTATCGCTGGGCTGGTGGCGCAGGGTCTGAACCTTTTCGACGCCGCCGCGGCTGGCGTTTTTATTCACGGCATGGCTGGGGAGGCGGTTGCCGAGAGGCTGGGCGACGCCGGCATGGTGGCTTCTGACCTCCTGCCCGAGTTGCCCGTGGTTATCAAGCGGCTGAAGGAAAGCCGGCCTGGGGAAGAGGCGGAACCCGAAGAGGCTGACTAAAATGCTGTTAGCGGTTGATATCGGCAATACCAGCACCAAGCTCGGCGTCTTCGAGGGGGAGAAGCTGCGGGCTACCTGGCACATGGCTACGGGCGTCCACCGCATGGCCGACGAGTACGCCGCGCTGCTCTTCAACCTGCTGCACCAGCAGGGGCTGGAGACCACCGACATTAAGGCGGTGGCGATGTGCAGCGTGGTGCCGCCGCTGATTTCGACATTCGAAGAGCTTTTCGAGCGCTATTTCCATATCACGCCGCTGGTGGTGGGGGCGGGGGTCAAGACGGGGGTGAGTATCCGCATGGATAACCCCCGCGAGGTCGGCGCCGACCGAATCGCCGATGCCGCCGCCGCCCATAAACTCTACGAGGGACCGATAATTCTTATCGACCTGGGCACCGCCACCACCTTCGGTATCGTCTCTAAAGAGGGGGACTACACCGGTGGTATCATCGCCACCGGTATCGCCACCGCCGCCGAGGCGCTCTTTACCCGTACGGCGCAGCTGCCCCGCGTTGAGCTGGCGCAGCCCAAGCACGTTATCGGCACCAACACGGTGGCGGCCATACAGTCGGGGATTATCTACGGCTACGCCTCGCTGGTGGAGGGGATGCTGGCCCGCATCCAGAAGGAGCTGGGGAAAAAGGCCAAGGTGGTGGCTACGGGGGGTTACGCCGAGCTCATCGCCAAGGTAACGGATACTATCGACGTGGTCAACCCCGACCTGACCCTCATCGGGCTGAGGCTCATCTACCAGATGAATAAGGGATGAAAAAATGTTAACCGATAAAACAATAGTATTATGCATAACCGGCAGCATCGCCGCCTATAAGGCGGCTGACATCGCCAGCCGTTTGACCAAGGAAGGGGCTAAGGTGGAGGTGGTTATGACCGAAGCCGCCACCTGGTTTATCGCCCCGCTCGCCTTGCGCAGCATTACCGGGCGGACGGTGGTGACCGAGATGTTCGACCCCGAATCCGAGCGCACCCTGGAGCATGTCGCGCTGGCGGAGGCGGCGGACGCGGTGGTTATCGCGCCCGCCACCGCTTCCCTCATCGCCAAGCTGGCGGCGGGTATCGCCGACGAAATGCCGGCCCTGGTGGTGCTGGCGACCAAAGCCCCAGTTATCCTGGCGCCGGCCATGAACGTCAACATGTACGAGAATGCTATAACTCAAGAAAACCTGGCCAGGCTTAAAGCCCGCGGCTTCGTTGTCATCGAACCCGAGCGCGGGCGACTGGCTTCGGGAAAGGTGGGGCTGGGGCGGCTGGCCGACACCGATAAGATTATCGGCACCATTAAGCAGGTGTTGGGACGAAAAGGCGACCTGTCCGGTAAGAAGTTGGTGGTGACGGCGGGGGGCACCCAGGAGCCCATCGACCCGGTGCGCCATATAACTAACCCGTCATCGGGCAAGATGGGCTACGCCATCGCCGAAGCCGCCCGCGACCGTGGGGCCGAGGTTATCTTGATTAGCGCGCCCGTTTCCCTGCTAACGCCCGCGGGGGTGAAGGTTATTTCCGTAAAAACGACCTCAGAGATGCAAAAAGCGGTAACAAAAGCGGTAGCCAAAGCCGACGCCCTGATTATGGCGGCGGCGGTGACCGACTATCAGCCTAAAGTCGTCGCCAAAGATAAGCTCAAGAAGGATGCCGCCAGCTTGAAGCTGGAGCTGGTGAGGACGCCCGATATTCTGGCCGAGGTCAAGGGCGACTTTATTCGGGTCGGCTTTGCCGCCGAGAGCAACGACATAATCGCCAACGCCAGGAAAAAGCTGGCGGGGAAAAAGCTGGACATCATCGTTGCCAACGATATTACCGCCGCCGACAGCGGCTTCGGCGTTGACACCAATAAGGTAATTATCATCGACAAGAAGGGCAAGGTGGAGAAGCTGCCCCTGATGAGCAAGCGAGAGGTGGCTGATAAGATACTGGACGGGGTGGTGGGGCTGGTTAAGAATTGAGGGTTAGGAATGTCAAGCAAGAAGTTTTATATTGGTAAGATTTCTGTCACTTTTGCTGGAGGAGAGATTGTTGAGAAGAGGATTTATAAGAGTGGGCGTACTATATGGCTAAATGACCACATTGTACATCCTATGAATCGTAATTCGTTTGGAGGAGTAATTGACGAGATAAGAGTCATTCATAATAAAGCAATAGAGAAGTGGGAGTGGGTAGCATTTGGTCCAGACTATGAAAAATTACAATTCAGAAGGTACAGAACACCATGAAAACCATTGTTATCTATCGAATGGTCGTGTGAAAGGATGGGTAGGAGTTGCAGATAAGAGGGGGCAAAGCCCCCTTTCTTAGTCCCCCGCTAAAGCCATGCCTGCGAAGGCAGGGACTGGATTCCCGTCTACACGGGAATGACAAATTGGCGGGGGTCTAAATGTCATCCCTGCGAAGGCAGGGATCCAGACTGGCAAATGAACTCGTATTATGTGTGTATTATAGCCAGTAAAAGAAACGGCACCCTGTATATCGGCGTTACTAATGACTTAATTCGCAGAATAGCCGAACATAAAGACGGTCTTGTTGGAGGGTTCAGTAAAAAGTATAAGGTTAATCAGTTAGTTTATTATGAGGAAACTCCCGATGTCACCAGCGCCATTGTTCGTGAGAAAAAGCTTAAGAAGTGGAAGCGAGCTTGGAAGCTAAGGTTGATTGAAGAGGGGAATCCTGCTTGGAAGGACTTGTACCAGGACCTGGTTGGGGGAGAGGTAGGTACTGGATTCCCGCCTGCGCGGGAATGACAATTCTATAGGGCGGGAATGACAAAGTGGAAGGTAATAATGGCAGCACCAAAATCTGACATGCCCAAGGCCTATGAGCCGCAGAAGGTAGAGCGGAAGTGGTATAAATTCTGGCTGGATAAGGGCTATTTCACGGCGGAGATTGACCCCAAAAGGCAGCCCTTTGTCGTCATCATGCCCCTGCCTAACGTTACCGGCGGGCTGCACATGGGGCACGTCTGCTTTCTCACCCCGGAAGATGTAATGACCCGCTGGCACCGGATGAAGGGGGACTCCGCCCTCTGGCTGCCGGGCATCGACCACGCTGGCATCGCCGCCCAGGTGGTGGTGGAGCAACAGCTGGCCCAGGAGGGGACGGACCGCCATAAGCTGGGCCGGGAGAAGTTCCTGGAAAGAATGTATGAGTGGGCCAAAGAATGCCGCCAGACGATTACCGAGCAGGAGCAAAGGGTAGGGGCTTCCTGCGACTGGAGCCGCGAGAAATTCACCCTGGAGGAGGGGCCGAGCCGGGCGGTGCGCACCGCCTTCAAGCGCCTCTACGACAAAGGCTTGATCTACCGGGGAGAGCGCATTATCAACTGGTGCCCGCGCTGCGCCACCGCTTTATCCGACCTTGAGACCGACCACAAAGATATACAGGGTAACCTCTACTATGTCCGCTATCCTCTGGCGGGGACTAAGGATTTTATCACCGTAGCCACCACCCGCCCCGAAACGATACTGGGGGATACCGCCGTCGCCGTCAATCCCAGGGACAAACGCTTCAAGGGGGTGGTGGGCAAGAAAGCCATCCTGCCCGCGGTCAACCGCGAGATACCCGTTATCGCCGATGAAGCCGTTGACCCCGAGTTCGGCACCGGAGCGGTAAAGATTACCCCCGCCCACGACCCCGTTGACTTCGAGGTCGCCCAGCGCCACGACCTGCCCCTGGTCAATATATTAAACCCCGACGTGACCATGAATGAGAACGCGGGAAAATACCAGGGACTCGACCGCTACAAGTGCCGCGAGGCGATACTGGCCGACCTTAAGGAATCGGGGCAGCTGATAAAGATTGAGCCCTACGGGCACTCGGTGGGGCACTGCATGCGCTGCCAGACGGTCATCGAGCCCATCGCCAGCCGGCAGTGGTTTATCAAGACCGAGCCGCTGGCCAAACCGGCCATCGCTGCCGTCACCAGCGGGCGCATCAACATAATCCCCGAGCGCTTCACCAAGGTCTATCTCAACTGGATGGAGAATATCCGCGACTGGTGCATCAGCCGCCAGCTCTGGTGGGGGCACAGAATACCGGTCTGGTACTGCGCTGACTGCAACGAGCTAACGGTATCCGTTGACGACGTCAAGAAGTGCGCTCACTGCGGCTCGACTAAAGTCGAGCAGGACCCCGACGTTCTTGATACCTGGTTCTCCTCGGCGCTCTGGACGCATTCCACGCTGGGCTGGCCCGAAGATACCGAGGACCTGCGCTACTTCTACCCGACCACGGTGATGGAGACGGGCTATGATATCCTCTTTTTCTGGGTGGCCAGAATGATTATGATGGGGCTGGAGGACGTGGGCGACATACCCTTTAGCACCGTTTACCTGCACGGGCTGCTGCGGGACGAGAAGGGGGAGAAGATGAGCAAGGTGAGGGGCAACGTGCTCGACCCGCTCGAAACTATGGACAAATACGGCACCGACGCCCTGCGCTTTGCCCTCTCCACCGACGTTTCGCCGGGGAACGATATCAACCTGACCAAAGCCAGGCTGGAGGCCGGGCGCAATTTCGCCAACAAGCTCTGGAACGCCGCCCGCTTCGTGGTGAGAAGTATTGAGCCAGGCGGTAGTGAACTGAAAATACAGCAGAACTTACTTCCTGTAGAGGACCGCTGGATATTGAGCCGCCTGAGCCGCACCAACGCCAGCGTCGTCAAGCTGATGGACAATTTCCAGTTCGGCGAAGCCCTGAGACAATTGCACGACTTTATCTGGGGGGAGTTCTGCGACTGGTATATCGAGTTCGCCAAGATTCGGCTCGGTGCAGGAGACGCCTCGCCGCTCTCCATCATGGTCTATGTGCTGGAGAGGTCGCTGCGGCTGCTTCATCCCTTCATGCCCTTCGTTACCGAGGAGCTCTGGCAGCAAATGAAGAAGCGTTTGCCCGCCGACTGGCAGGAGAGCGATTCCATAATGGTTGCCGCCTACCCTGAAGCCGACAAGAAAGCCCTTGACCCCGAGGCGGAGAGAGTTATGGAGGCCATCATCGAGATAATACGCGCCATCCGCAACGTGCGGGCGGAGCACAAGGTGGCCAATAGCCAGTGGATTGAGGCTCAGGTCTATGCTGGTGCGCTTACCTCTGCTATCGCCGAACATTCCATTGCAATTCAGAGACTGGCCCGGGCCAAACCGGTGAGCTTCGGGGAGGGGAGGGGGGAGGCTAAGCCTGCCGAGAACGTGCTGGCGCTGGTGCTTAAAAGCTCCGAGGTCATTATCCCCATGGAGAGCATGGTTGACATCAAAGCGGAACGCAGACGTTTGGAGGGGGAGATAGCCCGGAGCCAGGCGCTGATTAGCTCATTGGAAAAGAGGCTTAAGGACAAAGCCTTCCTGTCCAAAGCGCCGAAAGCGGTGGTGGCTAGAGAGCGGACTAAGCTGACCGAGCGCCAGGATAAGCTAAAGCGGCTTAAAGAGCAACTCGCCCGCTTTAACTAAAGCAAAACCGCTCTCCCGCTTGGGGAGAGCGGTTTTTCGCTTAATTTCGGCTCTATCTATGGGTTTAGTCTTCCCACTTACCGCCTTTACCGATACGGGTGAAGCAGAGAGCTAAGCCAACGATAAAGACCAGACTCATGATAATCGTAGTGACTATTGCCGCAGTTGTCATTTCAGCTTCACCTCCTGGAGCCCTCGGGTCTTAGCTGATTGCAGCCAGAAGCTCAAGCCCAGCGTTACGGCCAGTATTATCCAGATGATGTGAGAGCCGTTTAGTGGCCCTATCATATAGCCGCCGTAGGCATTGGGTATGTCGTTCTTGAAGCCGCCGTAGATGACCACGAAGAGAAGCCCTGCCGGCACGACGATTTTAATCAGCCAGTCGAACCAGGCTCCGATCCTGAAGTCCGAGGTCGCATTCAGGTGCTCCCTGAGCTTGTCGACGCCGTATACCCAGCCGACGACAATGCAGGCCAGGGCACCGGTTATGAGCAGCCCGTAGAAGGAGACCGCCCTGTCCACGATGTCAAGCCAGTAGAGGCCGCCGCCGGTGGTATAAAGGAGACCGATGACAAGACCTAAAGCACAGACAGCGGCGGTAACCTTGGCCCGGCCCCAGCCGAATTTATCGCGGAGCGGGGCGACGACACCGCCGTAGGTCAGGAAGAAGGCCGAATCTATGCCCAGGAAGAAGAAGCAGATGAAGAAGATGACACCGGTAACGGCCGCCAGAGCGGGCATCATCGAGATAGCCACCGGGTAGGTAACGAAGGCCAGTCCTAGGCCGGCAGCGCTGACCTCGCCCACCGAGACGTTCAGAGCCTGCATGATGAAACCAACGGTGCTGAAAACGGCAAAACCAGCGAAGAAGCTGGTGGCGTTGTTGGAGAAAGCGGTGATACAGGCGTTGTTGTTGATGTCAGCTTTCTTAGCGACAAAGCTGCCGTAGGCGAACATCCCGGCCATGCCCAGTGACAGGGTAAAGGCAATCTGGCTAAAGGCTCCGAACCACAAGTCTGGGTTTTTCAAGGCGGCGAAGTCCGGCGCCAGGTAGTAGTTGAGCCCGTCAACCGCCCCGGGTAGCGTCAGACCCCTTATCAGCAGGACAACCAGCAAAGCCCAGGGGATGATTACTGTCCAGACGGCGACCCGGCCGATTACGTTGGCTCCCTTGAACATGATGAAGAACATGGCTACCCAGACAAAGGCCAGGGCACCGACTATGGGCCACTGCAGCCCGCCGAGGGCGGTGGGTCCGGAGGACAGGTTAAGTACGTCCCCGAAGAAATAGCCAGCGGCTCCGGTAGCGCCGGCAGTGCCGGTTCCCCAGGCAACGGTAGCCGAGCTAACCGCATAGCGCAGTGACCAGGCGATGACCACGGAGTAGTAGGTGACAATGAGGAAGGCAACGAAGACGGGCCACCAGCCCAGCCATTCCCATTTCTTGCCGATGCCTTCGAAGACGCCGGGAGCGCCTTTCTGGAATAAACGCCCCATGCCGAATTCCATCATCAGCCAGGGGATGCCCATTACGATGAGCCCGATAACCCAGGCAATCAAAAAGGCTCCGCCACCATATTCATAGGTCAGGTAGGGAAATCGCCATACGTTGCCCAGACCTATCGCGGAGCCCATCGCGGCGAACAGGAAAAAAGCCCTGCCGCCCCATCTTTCTCTTGTTAGTTCCGCCAAATCCTCATCCTCCTTTCGTCAAGATTAGTCGAATAAGAGGACACCAATTTGCTCGATGCCTATACCTCCTTTCTTTATCAGGTTATTTAATGTTATTAGTGTTTACCTAGAATAGCGACATACTGCTTTCGGCATTTTACTCACCTAAAACCGATATGTCAATAGGTTGGCCAAATCCGTTTTGCTTCAGCCGTTCCAGCGCCTTTTTGGTGTCGCTGGCGACCCTCGCCCGGTCGCACTGCTGGAGCCGATATTTAAAGAGCCAGTAGCTGAATTCCTTGAGCTCAGGTAAGCTGGTGGACTTGAGCTGGGGGTAGCGCTTTTGGTGGCGGAAGCGCTTGAGCAGGACAGCCTTGGTGGCGCCGTAGATGCGGCGGTAGGCCTCGTTGAGCAGGTTTTCTTCGTTGTTGTAACCGGAGATACGCCTTTCCTTGCGGAGTTCGGCCTCAACCGCCTGGAGCAGGGCTACTTCTACGGTGACGCCGTAGAAGTAGTTGAGATACTGGTGGTATTTGCCGCCGCCGATGAGCTTCTTGAACTTGTCGGCACTCATCTCGACGGGCGGCCGGCCGTGAAAGAGCAGGGCATCCCTTTCCTCTTCGGGGAGCAGGCTTTCTACCTCCCGGCAGAGCCTCTCCGCCAGCAGCAGCCAGTCGAAAGCCTCGCCGTCAATGAGGTGGCGGTAGCGGCGGCCCCGGTGAGTCTCTTCGGCGGATGTCCAGAGGGCGATGGCTTCGAGCAGGGCGATGTACCAGTTCTTACCGCTAGCAATTTCCTGCTTGAGGTGGGTTATGGCCCGGTTGTCGGCGGTGGGGGTTGTCTCGGTGGTAGTCAGTTGGTTGTCCACGGGTCTTTTACTCTTTGGGTAGGGCTTGTGGGGATTCGGCCTTGAGCTTTTCGTAGTATTCCAGCTTACCGGTGTTCACCAGTTCGATGAGCTTTTTGCTGATGGCCTCCCCCGCCCCGGGGATTTCGTTGAGGCGGTTCTCTTTGACCAGTTGCGCCACGGGGATGGGCAGGCTTTCGATGGCGCGGGCGACCTTCTGGTAAGCCCTGATTTTGAAGATGTTCTCCTTTTTGGCTTTCAGCCTTTCGGCGATGTCGTCAAAGATGGCGGCGATTTGTGTGTTGTTCATGGGGATTCATTAAACACTTATTCAGCTACGTTTTCCCATTCACCTAATGCTCTATCTTCATCTAAGCAACTTTCAATGTAATCGCGGAAAGAGAAATCAGAAAGAAATTGTTTACCTTCTGTCTCTAGCCTATAGGCTTCTTTCTTTTTGACCACCCAAGAGGAATCATGGTATTTCGGGTCATCTAAATTAACATTGAACTCCGATAGAATTGGGTTAAGATTGTTAATACAGGAAGTTCTTTTTGTGGATTTACATGTTGCTCTTATGAAAAAGCAAAAACCGCTGCATTCGTTTTGAGAGACTATTTCGAAATCGTATTTCTTTCCCTGAATGAGACTTATCATTTTAATCGCCGTTTGGTCTTGGTATATGGCTATTCATGCCTTCTTTATCATAAACATCAAATATCTCTTTGCAGAATCTGACCATTTTCTTATCACCAGCGGCTATGGCGCTTTCGTAGATCTTAGTGAAAAATCTCTTTCCTGCCTCGGTTTGAGAATATTTTTT
>DAOUMR010000020.1:0-3930 GCA_034409905.1 Dehalococcoidales bacterium
CCCCTAGTCATTGCCTTGCTATACTCTGTGATACGGGGTGTAGCGCAGCTGGCTAGCGCGCAGCGTTTGGGACGCTGAGGTCGGCGGTTCAAATCCGCCCACCCCGACCATTATTCATCCACTTCTACAATGGGGGCACCGGGGGCGTTTCTCTGTACTGATCGGATGCCTTTTTTCGCACTAGGCTTGGCGGTATAGCCCTGACCCGAATCGGCGATTATGTTCTGAGCGGCCGTAGTCTCTATCAACCTCCAGTAAAACTTCTTATCCTTCTTGCTTTGGTATAATTCAAATTTTGCTTTGGATTCTGCCATGATGTTGCCCCCTTTATATATATTCCAGCCTGAGTCTAGTTCTCTTATAAGTCGTTTGTCAATACCTTGGCTCTAGCTAACGCCAACTGTCCAGTAGACTATAGTGATGGACAACCCAATGAAAGGGGGTAGGTGGTGTGGTTGAGATTATTTAAGCGGAGCGGCGGACTTTTATTATCTCGGCCAGGATGCTGACGGCTATCTCCTCAGGGGTCTGGGCTTCTATGGCCAGCCCGATAGGGGAGTGGACGCTGTCCAGCCTCTCTTTAGTCACTCCCTTAGCCAGCAGGTGAGAGAATACCGTCTTGACCTTGGTCTGGCTGCCAATCATGCCGATATATTTGGCCGGAGTGCCCACCGCCCACTCCAGAACCAGCTCGTCATTCTGATGGCCACGGGTAACAATCACGATATAGCTGGTCTTGTCTATCTTGAGCTTGGGGAAGGCTTTGCTAAAGTCACCAGCCAGCACCATTTCGGCTTCAGGGAACCTCTCGTCGTTGGCGAACTCGGCGCGGTCGTCGATAACGGCAATCTTAAAGCCGAGGAGTTTGCCCATCTGGGCCAGTGGCAGCGAGATATGACCGCCGCCGAAGATATACATGGTGGGGGCCGTCAGGATAGGCTCGATAAAAACCTCCAGGTCGCCGCCACATATCATCCCCGCCTCCTCGGCTTCTTTGGCCGTCAGGCTCATGTGCAGGCGCTTGGGCTTGCCCTGCTTTATCACCCCAATGGCTTCGGCGATGACCTGGGCTTCCAGGCTGCCGCCGCCGATAGTACCGGCAATCGTGCCATCAGGCCTGACCAGCATCTTGGTGCCCTCTTCGCGGGGCGTGGAGCCAGTAGCGGAGACAATGGTGACCAGCGCCGCTTCTTCGCCCTTTTCTTTAATCCTGACTATTTCCTGATAAATGTCGTCCATTATTCTCCTCTAAACATTAAAGCGCATCAGTATCGCCTCTAAAACCCCACCCGCAATCGCCCTCACCCGGGGCCTGATGGTAAAGGGGGCTTTCCTGTCCCCTGAGGGGTCTATCTCACCCAGCTTCACGCCCTTACCCACCACCATGCCGTTTCGGAGCAGAGCCCGCACGATGCCGCCAATCTCCGCCTTAAGCTGCTTTCCCGCCACCGAAGCAATTGTATCACCAGCCGCCACCATATCGCCTATATCCTTATCAGTCGTAAATTGGCCGTCGCTGGGGGAGTGCAGCACTCTCTCCTCGGTTAAGCCACCGATGGCGACGGGGATTCCAGTATTCTCCTCAGCCCTGCCGTCCGTGATTACCCGTCCCAGGCGCTCGCTGTTGTTGGTCTCTATTATCACATGAACGTCTTGTCCCGTCTGAAAGCCGGGACCCAGACCGATGACCAGCGGGGCGTCGCCAATTTTTGTCCCCAGATTCTTCTTAGCCATCAGGGCGTCAACCAGCACCGTGGGTTTGAGTCTATCCTTGACCAGGGCGTCGGGGTCAATGATGATGGGCAGCTTGTTCTGACGCCACACCTCTTCAATCTGGTTCGATGATGCCACCAGTTTAGCCGTTATTCCCTCGACTTCTTTTTCTCCGTCATATATCGCTTCGCAGAAGGCGACGCCACGGCTGACGGCCAATGGCTGTGAGGTCTCCGTCATGCAGACACGGAAGCGGGCGCGCGCCAGCTTATGGGCCACGCCGCTGGCTACCTCGCCACCACCCCGGATAAGAACCACCAGATTGGCTAAATTCATATCGTCCTTATATCTCTTCGGAGCTCCGTCGCCGCCCCAGACCTTTGGGCAATTTTAGAGGTTATTCATAGCTGGCGTCAAGCTCTGACTCAGGGTTGGTTTAATGAGATAGGGGGGTTGGTGTATTATAAGAAGAGCATGATTATCAAAAACCGCCGCGAGCTGGCTACCACCGAAGCGAGAGACAGGGTCTTGCAGATTGTCGATGCGGGCATTAAGCGTGTCCTGCCCACGAACATAATGAGGACGGCTGTCAGCTATGACGCCGTCAGGCAAATCATCGGCATAAAAAACGAACCCTTTCCCCTATCAGAAGCCAACCGCATATTCGTTATCGGCGGCGGCAAGGCCAGCGGGCTTATGGCGCAGGCGCTGGAAAGCATTATCGGTGTCGCCAACATAACCGACGGCGTGGTCAACTTCAAGGGCGGTCAGGTCAGGACGCAAAAGATTAAGACTGTAATTGCCGGCCATCCCACTCCCGACCAGCGCGGCGTCGGCGGCGTCAAGGAAATGCTGGCTCTCAAAAGCCACTACAAGATAGGCAAGAATGATATCGTCATCTGCCTGCTTTCCGGCGGCGGCTCGGCGCTTATGCCTTACCCTGTGGATGGGGTGAGCCTGAAAGATAAGCAAAAAATCACCGAGCTTCTTATTGGCTCGGGGGCGAAAATAGACGAAATCAACATCGTGAGAAAACACCTTTCGCGGGTCAAGGGCGGGCAACTGGCTAGCTTTTACTCCCCGGCCAGGGTTATCTCGCTGATAATATCCGATGTTATCGGCAACGACCTGGCTACTATCGCCTCCGGCCCCACCACTCCCGACCCCTCCATCTTTGCC
Source organism: Dehalococcoidales bacterium (assembly GCA_034409905.1). Lineage (GTDB taxonomy): Bacteria > Chloroflexota > Dehalococcoidia > Dehalococcoidales > BS750m-G39 > E44-bin88. The sequence goes on from DAOUMR010000020.1 coordinate 2,893, forward strand.
GACGCCTATAAGGTATTGAAGAACTACAATCTGCTCACCAGAGCGCCGAGAAGCGTAATCGACTTTATCGAAAAAGGGCAAAAGGGCGAAGCACCCGAGACGCCCAAGACGCTGAGCAGCTGCCGTAACTACATAATCGGCGACAACACGCTGGCTCTGGAGGCGATGGCGGCTAAAGCTAAGGAACATGGCTTCAGTCCTCATATCATAACCAGCCAGCAGACGGGTGACACCACAAAGGTCGCTCGTTCTAGAGCCAGGGAAATATTAAAGGGCAAATACGCAGGCTATAATCTCCTGCTCATCGGCAGCGAAACGACCATCAAGCTGCCCCCCGACGCGGGCAGGGGAGGCCGCAACCAGCACTACGCTGCCGTCTCGCTGTTGGCGATGGCGGATTACCCCGGACGGTGGCTGGTGGCTAGCGTCGGCAGCGACGGCTCTGATTTCCTCCCCGATGTCGCCGGCGCTATCGTCGACCAGGATTCGCTCGAAACCGCAAAAGATAAGAAGTTAGACATAGAAGCCTATATCGAAAGATGCGATAGCAACACCTTACTGGAAAAGCTCGGCAACTCGCTGGTCATAACCGGGGACACGGGGACTAATGTGGGGGACGTTATCGTTTACATAACGGGAGTGCAGCTTTGGTAGGCCGTGCAGGTCTCGAACCTGCGACACCCTGATTAAAAGTCAGGTGCTCTGCCAACTGAGCTAACGGCCCACTACAACGAAGCCAGTTTAGCAAATCCCGCCAACCAGTGCAACTCAAGCTAAGACTGGACGCACGCACTGTATCCACCTTATAATATAGACCAAACTCGAGGTGCTTATGGAAAACCCAGCACGAGAAATTATGGTTGGTCAAGCCAGGTTAGCCCTTATTCAGGGAGACATTACCCAGCAGGCCACCGATGCCATCGTCAATGCCGCCAATTCGGGCTTGATGGGTGGCGGTGGCGTTGACGGCGCCATCCATCGGGCGGGAGGCCCGGCTATTCTCGAAGAATGCAAAAAGATTGTGGCTAAGCAGGGGCG
>DAOUMR010000021.1:0-3861 GCA_034409905.1 Dehalococcoidales bacterium
TCTCTCCTTAGCCGCCCAGGAGGCGAAGTCGGGGAAGGCTTCCCGGGTGCCGCGGCCCGCGCCGCAGCAGAAGGCGTTTTCCTTCATTCTTATCATTTCCACCAGCTCGACGCCGGGGATAGCCTGCAGGATATCGCGGGGTGGCTGGTAAACGCCGTTGGTGCCGCGCCGTCTTTCCAGTCTCGGGCTTACCATGCCCCACTCTCCGCGCTCACCCTCCCAGGGAGTCCAGGGCTCGCTTAAGCGGCTCAGGCTGCAGGAATCGTGATAGGTGAGTTTGAGGTTGACCTTCTTCTTGAGTTTGAGCGCCTTTTTCTTGATAAGCTCGTCGGCGAACTCAACCAGGTGGACGACCTTGAAGCCCAAATCATCAGTCGAGATATCGAGCAGCTTGGGGTAATCGACCTTCCACATTCGGTAGCCCTCGGCGCAGCTTAAGAGCAGGGTCTTGGCACCCGTCTTTCTGACCTCTTCAACATTGCGCTTGGCCAGCTTCTTTGCCTCGTCAACCATACCCACCGAGTAGAGGATATTGCCGCAGCACCACTCGTCGGGCATTAACATGAAGGGCGTGCCCGAAGCCTTCAGTATCTTTACCGTCGCCTGGGCAATCTCGGGGCTGGTGTAAGCCGCCGAGCAACCGACAAAATAGAGCACGTCGGCCTTTTCCGCCGGCTTTACGTTCTTGGGCAGCCAGTTATTGCGGTTGGCGTGGGGGGCGCCGAGGCGGTTATGCTTTTCGGCGATATTTTTAGCCAGCTTTTTATGCTGGGGCATGGGTCCCTTGCCGTCCTTGACCGCCTTGATGCGTAGTGCCTCGAGGGTGAGCTCTATCTCCAGGTCGAGGTTGCGCTTGCAGCCCACGTCGCAGGCGCCGCAGAGGGTGCAGGCATAGAGTATCTTGAGCAGCTCGTCGGAGTATTCCATTCTGCCCTCGAGCATCGCCGTCCCGATTCTCATCTTGCCGTAGGCGCCGTAGGAATCGAACAGATATCTGGTGGCGCTGGGGCAGCGGGTGCTGAAGGTCATTCCGGGCATATAAATGTGGTCGACCCAGGTGCACCCCTTGCACTTGATGCACTTGCTCATGTCGTATTCGAAGTTATCTAAGTTGGTTACATCCAGCTTCACTTTGCCTTTGAGCATCTTTAATCCTCCCTAGAAGCACAGATTACCGGGGTTCATTATATTCTTGGGGTCGAAGAGCTTTTTCACCCTCTTCAGGATGGCGGCGTAGCCGTTGGCTCTATCATAGACCAGCTTGGCCAGCTCACCGTAGGGGCGGGTAAAGAGAGCCCCATGGTCGAAAAGCGTTCTGGCGGCTTCGCTGGCCAGGGTGCGAACCCGTTCCACTTCGGGGCGGCTGGCGGGGTCGTAGAAGAGGTTGAACTCCACCTGGCAGGCCCGGTTATGCTCTATGGGCTGTATGTAGCCGCCCAGGTCGCCTGTCGGGTAGCCGTGTCGGGAAGCCATTGACTCCATCCTCTCAACGAACTTGGGCGCCAGCATCGGCCTGGTGATGAAAAAGAGGCTATGGCAGCCGCCTTTGTAGCGGTTCTTCCAGTAGGTTATTTCCTTGGGCCAGGGTTTGCGGAGCATGCCCAGCAGTTTTTGCCCCGAGCCGGGGAGCCCGGGCGGGTTATCGGCAAAAGAGACTTGGGGGAACTCTTTTTTGATAATCTCGTTAAGCGCCTTCTCTTCGTATTTAATCTTGCCGTCGGGGTCGCGGAAGTGTCCGCTGATGACCAGAATGAGCGTCCAGGGCGGCAGGGAGGCCCTCAGCGAGGCGAAGTCTTTCTTCATGTCCGTAGCCATTATCGCCGCTAGGTCGGTGTTGTTCAGCAGCAGGCACTCCTGGCCGATTCTTATCCTTAAGATTCGATAGAGGAATTCCATAACCATGTTGAGGTCTTTGACCGGAGCCAGAAATACCTTGTCTTTCTGGGTGATGTATTCGGTCTTGAGGTTGGTCCAGGTCACCACCCCCATCGTCCCCTGAGCCATCTGTAGAAATCTATAGAAGTCTATGCCGGGCCCCGTGGGGTTACCCCCCTTGGATGGGGAATCGGGGTAGCCCATGACGCTGGCCGAGCCGGTGCGGAAGACCTCGCCGTTGGGCCAGACGACTTCCATGCTCTGTATCGGTTCGCCATAGTCATAGACGGTGTTGGTGATGACCTCTCTCTCCAGGGTGTCGGTGAGCACCGAGCGCTGGGGGTGGGGGAGGAGGGGCATCATTATCCGGAAGCCTTTTGGAGCCAGGTGGCTGGTGAGCTGCTCCCAGGTTACCCCAGCTTCGAACCTGACGCGGCGGTTGAAATCATCGACCTCAAAGATGCGGTTCATGCGGGTCAGGTCGAGGATGATGCCGCCCTTCTTGGGGATGGTCGCCCCGTAGAAGTGTACCCAGGAGCTGACCGGCACCACCGGCAGCGAGTGGTCGTTGGCTACTTTAATTATCTTTTGCACTTCCTGGGTGTCTTTGGGCTTAACCGCGTATTCGGGCACTCCGGCTGGCTGGAGGCTGAAGTCTTTAGCGTAGCTCTCTAAAGCCTTGGGGTCATCAGAAAAGTTCTCGATGCCGACGATGGCCACCAGCTTATCCCTTCTGTTCATAGTCTTACCTCCCGCTTAGCTGTGGTTGTATCAAAAAAACCGACCCTTGATTTTGGTGGGTCTTAAAGTATAGTCCTCAAATTGGGCAGGGCAAAAGCTGTTATGTTCCGGTAATCTTTTGCCGCTTGCAGAATAGCATAAAAGCATGTTGCATGGCAAATTTTTTACCCTGAAAAAATCGTGGGGAAAACTTGTCGATAGTAAGGCGGAAGCCGTGGCTCCCGATGACCGACGGGTTAAGAGCGGGACGTCTTGTCTTCGCCGCCCTTTTTCTTGGTGGGGATTGGGGCGTTAGAGGGGGCGTCAATGACGTACTTTTCTGCGGTGAAGGGGGAGTAGCCTTCGGAAATTTTCTTGCCGCCCTCCGTAATCACCAACCCGGTACCGCATCTGGGACACGTCTGATTCTGGGGGAACTGCAACGCCCAACCAGAACAATGATAGGCGCACTTTGGGCATTTGCCATCGAGCATACTTTATCATACTTATAGGAAACCTTCGGCGTCAAGTTGATTGTATGGGAGAGGGAATGGACTTTTGTCCTTTCTAACTGCCTTAATTGCGCTCATACTCCATTTTCCTGCCAGTTTCGGGTGATATTGGAACAAAAGGCCGTCCCATTGCCTATCTACGGCGGGCACGCCCTGATAATGGAATTAAATCGACTATTATTGACTATAATCGGGTTTGGGGGACTCTATTTGCCAATAGAGTCCAGGTAGTGCCGGTACCAGGCCAGCTGGTTTAACACCCGGGCGGCGCGGCGTGGACTGGGGTAGACCGGAATGCCTTCCCGGCTGAAGAGGGAGGCGACCTCGGGGTCGGTGGCGAATTCGACGGCGGGCTTGACCATGAAGACCGGCTTTTCGTCCTGCTTGACCCGTAGCTTAAGCTTGTCCAGGGCGCTTTCCTCCGCCCGGCGGTAAGCCTTAATCTCTTCACTATTATACATGGTGGCCAGGCGGTCAGTGTTAGCCCCGATGGGCGCCTGCAGCAGGATGGCGTCGATATCTTCATCCTCCATCATGGCGAAGAGGGAGGGAAAGGTAACCGGGTTTTCGGCCATGCTGATACCGGCCATATCCACCGGGTTGGCGTGAGACCAGCGCGGCGGCAGGTGGGCGTTCAGCTTTTCTATTGTCGCTGGCGTCAGCCTGGGTATCTCCAGCCCTTCTTTCTCGCAGGCTTCGGCGGACATTACCCCCAAGCCACCGCCGATAGTCAGGATGCCTATTTTCTTGCCGT
>DAOUMR010000022.1:0-46159 GCA_034409905.1 Dehalococcoidales bacterium
AGGTCTCCCACTTGGTGCCGGTGGGGAAGCCGCCACCGCCCCTACCCCGCAGTCCCGCCTTCTTGACCTCGGCGATGACCGCCTCGGGTTTCAGGGAAAGGGCTTTGGCCAGGGCGGCGTAGCCGCCCAGAGCCAGGTAGTCCTCAATCACGTTGGGGTCAATATTGCTGTTGTTGCCGAGGAGAAGGCGTTTCTGTTTCTTATAGAAGGGTACATCGGATTCATAGGTTATCTTCTTCCCGGTATCGGGGTCAACGTAGAGTAACCTGTCGACAATTTTGCCTTTGACCGTCGCCGAGACTATTTCGGCAACATCCTCGCTTCTCACCTGCTGGTAAAGGATGTTCTCTGGCTTGATGACCACCAGCGGGCCTCTCTCGCAGAAGCCGGGGCAGCCAGTCACCCTCAGGCTTAGCTTGGTCTCAAGCCGGCGTTCTTTCAACTCCCGCCTGAAACCGGTAATAACCGCCTCAGCTCCCAGGGCCAGACAGCCGGTGCCGCCGCAGACCGTTATGCAGGGCTTCTGAGCGTCTCTGGACTTGATTATGGACGCCCTCAGCGCCTCCAGTTCCTGCGGTGAGCTCAGCCTACTATTACTTTGTTTGGCCATTTAGTCGTAACTCTCCAGCAAAGTTTTCACCTTATCCGTCCTCATCTGCCCAGAATACTTACCGTCAATTATCACTATAGGGCCGAGGGCACAGGCGCCGACGCAGTTGACCGTCTCCATGGTGAACCTGAAGTCTTCGGTGGTTTCCCCTGGTTTTATGTCAAGTTGTCGCCCTATTTCCTCAAGGACTCGGCCCGCCCCTCTGACGTGGCAGGCGGTGCCTAAACACACGTTTATTATGTGGCGCCCCCTTGGCTTGAGGCTGAAGGCCTTGAAGAAGGTAGCCACGCTGTAGACCTGGCTCAGCGGGATATCCAGCCCTTCGCTTATATAGGTCAGTGTCTCCTTGGGCAGGTAGTTGTAGTCCGCCTGGATGTCCTGCAAAATGGCTACCAGCATGCCCGGGGCACGCTCGTAGCTATCCAGTATTGAGCTAATCTTCTGCTTGGTCGGCTTACTTGCTGTCGGCACTAGCCTTCTCCTTAAGCGCGACGTAATCAGCGGTCACCCGCTTCTGTATCTTCGCCAGTATGTCCTCAGAGAGGTGGCGGAATCTGCCCTGCAGCTTCATGTAGTCGGTAACCGGCCTCAATTCGGGGAAATCAAAGTTCAGTTTGTATTTGCCGTTCTCGACTTCATAAAGCGGGAATATCCCCGTCTCCACCGCCAGACGTCCAATCCTGACCGACAGGTCGGTGGGGCACCTCCAGCCGGTGGGACAGACCGAAAGTATGTGGACATAGGCGGGGCCGGGGGTTTTTGCCCCCTTCTCTACCTTCTCAATCAGGTCGAAGGGGTAGCTGGGACAAGCAGTAGCTACATAGGGGATATTGTGGGCGGCGGCAATCGCCGGCATGTTCTTCTTCCAGCTGACCTGCCCGATGCTCACCTTACCCGCGGGGGAGGTGGTGGTGGAAGCGCCGAAGGGGGTTGCCGAGGAGCGCTGGATACCGGTGTTCATATAGGCTTCGTTATCAAAGCAGATATAGAGGAAGTTGTGCCCTCTCTCCATAGCCCCCGAAAGCGCCTGGAGGCCGATGTCGCTGGTGCCGCCGTCGCCGGCCATAGCCACCACGGTGATATCCTGCTGGGCGATTCGGCCCTTCTTCATCAGCATCTTAAGACCCGATTCAATGCCCGAAGCTACTGCGGCGCTGTTCTCGAAAAGGGTATGAATCCAGGGCACCTTCCAGGAGGTGGTGGGCAACGGCGAGGAGACTATCTCCATACAGCCGGTGGCGTTGGCGATAATGACGTTTTGCCCCAGCGCCTTGCAGGCCAGCCTGACCGCCAGCGCCTCACCACAGCCGATACAGGCGCGGTGGCCAGGGACGAAGTATTCCTTTTTAGTTACCAATCGGGGAACATAGACGTTATAGTTCTGCATCAGTCCCTTACCCCGAATATCTCAAACTCGTTTTTGCTTCCCTTTTGTGCGATTTCAATGCCCTTATTTATTATCGTCTCGAAGCCGGAGGGGGGAATATCCCGGCCCCCTATCCCGGCCACGAAGCTAACTACCTTTGGTTTCTTAGCCTCGCCATAGAGGGCCGACCTCACCTCGGAGCAGACGGGCCCGCCGGGGCCGCCGAAGGAGAGCGCCCTGTCAACAACGATGAGTGTCTCGGCGCCTTTAACGGCAGCACGAAACTCCTCGAAAGGAAACGGGCGCCAGAGGCGGAATCTTACTAAGCCCACTTCCCTGCCCTCGCCCCTGAGCTTATCGATGACCGTCATCGCCGTCTCGCTGAAGCTGCCCATAGTCAGCAGCAGCACCCTGGCGCCTTCGGTCTTATAGCTTTCCACAGGCAAGTAGTGGCGCCCGAAAGCCTGGCCGAACTCCTTCCAGACCTTTAGGATTACCTCTTTGGAGGCCCTCAGGTTGACTTCCTGCGCCCACTTCGCCTCGGGATAGATGATGGGCGGGGCGAAGTCCCCCATGGTTACCGGTTTATCGGGGTGCAAAGCCAGTGGGTATTTATTGGGCGGCAGGAACTTATCAACCTCTCCCTGCTCGGGGAAGACTATCGGCTCGATAACATGGGAGAGGTGGAAGCCGTCGAGGTGAACCATCACCGGCAGCAAGACCCTTTTGTCTTCGGCGATGCGGAAGGCGCAGAGGACGTTGTCCACCACCTCCTGCCCGTTTTCGGTAAAGAGCTGAATCCAGCCGGTATCGCGGACGGCCATGGCGTCGGAGTGGTCGCCCCAGACGCTCAAGGGCGATGACAGCGCCCGGTTAGCCACCGTCATCACCACCGGCAGGCGCATTGACGAGGCGACATAGAGCACCTCGTGCATCAATTCCAAGCCCTGTCCAGCCGTGGCGGTAAAGGTTCTAGCTCCAGCGGCGGCTGAGCCAAGGCAGGCGCTCATTGCCGAGTGCTCCGACTCAACGGGGATATAGGCAGCGTCAAGCTCGCCGTCGGCTACCAGCTCGGCCAGGTGCTCGACGATGTGGGTCTGGGGGGTGATGGGATAGGCGGCGACGACATCGGCATTAGCCAGCTTAACCGCCTCGCCGACGGCTACCGATACCTCCATACCCACTTTCCTGACCATTATTCCTCCTCCTCGACCATGGTGATTACCTGGGTCGGGCACTCGCGGGCACAGATGCCGCAGCCCTTGCAGTAGAACATATCGGCTTCGAAAAAGCCATCGTCATTTTGCTCGATGCAGCCCTCGGGGCAGTAAATCTGGCAGAGGGCACATTTGATGCACCTGGCGAAGTCGTAGGTAGGCTTCTGCGAGCGCCAGTCGCCCGTCTTGTACTGAGCCGCATTACCCGGCTCGGTGACGATAGCGCCGATTTCCAGGTCCCTCCAGGTTAATTCACCCTCTGACTTAGCCAATTACCCTACTCCTTTAGCTCGGTCTCTTCGTAAGCCCTTTTCATGGCGTTAATATTTCTCTCCGCCAGGCGACCGAAGCGCTTGTTCAGCGGCTCGACCAGTGATTCCAGCTTGACGACGTCGGTGGCCTTGAGCAAGGCGCCGACCATAGTGGTGTTGGTAATGGGCACGCCCAGCGTCTCGCGGGCGATGCCGGTGGCATCGACCCGGGCCAGTTTGCCCTTGGTCTTTAGTTTCTTCTCAATTTCGGCAAGGGGCTTCTTGGTGTTGATGATGACCATACCGCCCTCTTTTAGCCCGGAGGCGACATTGACGATGGTGAGCAGCCCAGGGTCGAGCACCACCACGACATCGGGCTCGGTTATTTCGGCCCTGATGCGTATCGGCTCTTTGCTGTCTATTCTGACGAAAGCCAGCACCGGCGCCCCTCGCCGCTCCGGGCCGAAGCTGGGGAAGGCCTGGGCGAATTTGCCTTCGCTTATGGCCGCCTGCGCCACCAGTTCGGCGGAGGTAACCGCCCCCTGCCCACCTCGGCCGTGCCATCTGATTTCAATAAGTTGGTTTTTAGCTACCAATTCACCCTCTCCAAACTAACTACGAAAAGCGCCCCTGGAGCGACTCGAACGCTCGCACCCAGCTCCGGGGGCTGGTGCTCTATCCACCTGAGCTACAGGGGCGAGGACGATTATATATGATAACCTATAACTCAAGGATGATGCAAATTTTTTAAGCTACCCCCGGCGCGGCTTTGACCACCAGCACCGGTATCGGGCTGTCCTGCATAATCTTCTGAGCGATAGAGCCGAAAACCCATTTCGTCATGCCCGAGTGCCCGTGGCTGGATATGGCAATCAGGCTGACTCTCTCCTCGCGGGCAAAAGCGAGGATTTCCTTGGCGACCTCGCCCAGCCTGATTTCGACCTTCATCTCGCCCTTTCCCCTCTTCAGCCGCTTATAGACCTTGCCCAGGTATTCCCTGGCTTCCTGCTTAAAGGTTTCCAGTTCCGGTTCGGGATAGAGGATATAGTCCAGGCCGCCGACAGTGCGGAGATGCCTCCCCTTCGGCACCACATCCAGCAGGATAACTTCCGCCTCCAGTCGGGATTTAAGCTCTTTGACCTGGGTTATGGCGGCTTCACCAGCCTCGGAGCCGTCCAGGGGCAGGAGGATACGGCTTATCAGGTGCTTCTCCTTGACTTTGCGTCGGCGTTTGCTCTCCTTGATGAGCAGCAGCGGCACGCCGGTGGCGTCAATCACCTTGCTGGCGATGCCCCCTGTCGCCCAGGGTATTATGCCCGAGTGGCCGTGAGAAGCCATAACGATGAGCCTGATATCGTTCTTCTCGGTGTATTTGACAATCACCTCAACAGGCTTGCCTGATATGACCACGGGGCTGACCCTTTTAACCATCTTTTTCATCTGCCCGGCCAGTTTTTCCAGGTAGAGCTGGTGCATATGGAGGTGCTCATCATTAGCCTCGCTTACGTAGAGCAGGATAAGCTCGGAATTGAAGGCGCCAGCCAGCTCCTTAGCGTAAGAGAGGGCCAGCTCAGCCAGGTCGGAGCCGTCCAGCGGGACCAGAATCTTCTTCCACATTTTCCACCTCCTCTAGGCATATCTTATCACTAAATAGAGCCAGCACAAGCCGACCACCATAATCATAGCCGGAATGGCGTATTTACAGAACCTGCCCCAGCTTATGGGGTAGCCCTCTTTTTCGGCGATGGCGGTGCCGACGACGTTAGCCGAAGCGCCGATGGGGGTGGCGTTGCCGCCGATGTCGGTGCCCAGCGCCAGCGTCCAGGCCATCGGGTGCAGGTCTAAGGTAGCCGCACGGGAAAGGTTCTGGATGACGGGGACCATGGTGGCGGCGAAGGGGATGTTATCCACTATTGCCGAGGCAAAGGCGGATATCCAGAGGATAAGCGGTATCACCAGAACCAGGCTGCCCCCGGAGACATTACCGATATAGCTGGCCAGCATCTCCAACACGCCCGTTTCCTCCAGACCACCGACGCAGATAAACAACCCAACGAAGAAGAGCAGTGTCCGCCAGTCTATGCGGCTAATGATATGCGGAGCCTTCCGCCACGCCGCCAGCATGGTAATAGCGGCGGCAATAACGCCGATTAGCGCCATAGACAGGCCGGTCTCGGCGTGAGTCACTATCAGCACGATTATGGCGACAAATATGGCGGCGTTGATGCGGAAGTGGAGGGGGTCGATGATAGCTTCGCGGGGCTGGGGGTATTTTGTGGGCTGAGAATCCGTCTGATTCTTCTGAGAACTGGAGAGCACCTTACGGAAGGCGAAGTAGAAGAAGACCAGGGCCAGAGCCATCCCTATCCAGGCGATAACACCGGTATTGGTGAGAAAGTCCATAAAGTTATAGCCCAGGGCGGTGCCGATAATGATATTGGGCGGGTCGCCGGACATGGTGGCGGCGCCGCCGGTGTTGGCGGCAAAGATTTCGGCGATTATCATCGGCACCGGGTCGAACTTGAGCAGGCGCGCCAGCTCGATGGTGACCATAGCCAGGAAGAGGAGCACGGTGATGCTGTCGATAAACATGGAGAGGAAGCCGGCGAGCAGCATAAAGACGACCAAGATGGGAACGACCTTATAGTTGACCAGCCTAGCCAGCATCAGGCATATCCACCGGAAGAAACCCACCTCCCCCAACCCCTCCACCATAACCATCATGCCGCCGATAAAGATAATGGTCTGCCAGTTGATGCCGTAGGACTCGATGTGTTCCTGCCCCGGCACCCAGAAGTTGAACTGCCCTAGCTGCCCCAGGTTCATGACGTGAACTACCGAATCGGGGCTTTGCATGGTGATGAGGAAGACGACGACCAGGGTGAGTCCGGCGCCGATGAGGGCGGGGATGAAACGATGCACCTTGCCAATAATAATGGCCAGGAACATCAGAATGAAAATGGCGATGGCGAGAATCTGGCTTAGTGCAAACATCTGCTCAAGCTTGGAAAAACCAAAATTCAGATGGCATATTATAGCCGAACGGCGAACGGTTCGTCAAAGTAGATTAAAGCCGTTGGTTAGAGCTTATGCGGTTCCGACTCGGCGATGACGAAGAGGGCGTCTCCCTGGCGAATCGTGTAGTCTGACTGCGGGTTGACCACCATTATCCTGTCTTCTTCGGGCAGGTTATAGACCACGTCATCGCTCATCTGCTTGAGCAACTCCTCGGAATAGTCGGTCTCTATCGCCAAGAGTATTATGTGTTTTTGAGCGAGCGCCTGCACCGCCTGGCTGAACTCCTTGCCCACCAGCTTGTCGGATATAGGGCGGTCATAGCGGTAGAACTCGCTGCCCAGGTTAAAGCTAAGCAGCTCCGACACTATGCGGGAAACGCCGTGATTTAAGGCTGAGGCTACCGCCAGGCTGCCGCCCACCTGGTCGAGGCAGATAATCTCGTCGGCGTGGGCACGCTCCAGGTGCATACGGTTAGTCGAGTTCACAATCTGGACGCAGGTGTGAACCTTGGGGTTCAGCGATTCCACCGCCAGCACCACCATCAGGGCTTCAGCGTCGGCCTCGTTAGCCCCTTTGGTAAGGTCGGTAAGTACGATGACGCTGTCGGCCTTCATTATCCCCGCCCTTTTCAGGTCATTATCCTGAGAAGGGTCGCCCTTGATGAACTCGGCTCGCTCTTCCTTAAAGGGGCGTTTCTCGCTGTCGTTGAGGACGACTACCCCCCTTTGCTGCCTGACATCGGCCGAAAGCAGCTCGTTGATGACGCGTTCTCCCTGGAAGTTCCAGCCGCAGATTATGGTGTGACCGGAAAGGTTGACTTTCTTAGCCATGATTCCTCCTCTCCGTACGAATTCGACGAAGACGCTGGTAATTTTAGCGGTGATAATAACGATGACGGTGACGCTGGCTATCATCCCTATAACGACGCTTATCTGGACGGCAATGTACGGACTCTCGATTATACCTACTTCACCGAAGAAAGCGGGCAAGATTTCCAGGTTGGCGCTGCCGAAACTTATCCCCTCGAAAATCATGATGACCAGCGCCGAGATAAGGTAAATGGCCAGCAGCAAAAGCAGGATAGACAGTATGGGGCGGAGCATTATCTTCCGCCAGCAAAGCCACATATAGTACCGGTATCTGGCTAGCATGTTACTACCCTAAAATCCTTCCCGTATGCTACCCCAAATCGAAGCTTCAATCAAGGGGTCTAGAAACCTATGCCCGCACGGAAGAGGAAATAGGCGCCGAGAATGTAAAGCCCGATTAAAAACGGGCTGTACCAGCTACAGAAGCGGAGGAGATTGCGCTCGCGGCGGAAGCGGAGGCCAAATATCACCAGAAGGGTGGAGGTAATCGTCATCACCACGGTGATAAGGTGGGCGTTCGATACCGAGGAGAGGATAGAGCCCTTGGTATAGAAAAGGTCGGCGGCGAAGATAATGGCGATGTTGAACATATTACTGCCCAGTATGTCAGCCACGGCCATATCGGTCGCCCCCAGACGTAAGGCGGCGATAGTAACCACCAGCTCGGGCATTGAGGTGCTGATAGCCAGAAAAAGGCTGCCGACGAAGCTGGCTCCCCAGCCGGTAGCCCCGGCGATATCGTCACCGACGAAGGAGACCCATATCCCGGCACCGATAACGGCCAGTGCCGCCAGGGTAAAGCGGAAATAGACCGTCTTTGAGGGGAGATGAGCGTATCGAGGCGAGGAGTTTTCGGACGGGGTGGGGTGGCGGCGCTCATAGAGGAAGAGCTGCCTGACCGCCACCAGATAGATGATGAGGATGATAATACTGGGAACGCCTATCCAGGCCAGCTTTACTATTGCCAGCGATTCCCCCCACAGAATAGAGCCGCCGGCCACAGCTATGAGCACTATACCCGCGGCGGCTGAGGCGATGTGCCTCGAGTGGACATGGCTCAGGATGGGACCCTTTCGGTAGAGAAAGTCGAGCAGGGCGATGAGGGTCAGGTTAAAGAGGCAGCTCCCCAGGAGGGTGCCCATGGCTAAATCGGGGAGGCCGACCAGGGCTACCGAGCTTACGCTGGTAACCAGCTCCGGCACCGAGGTAATCGCCGCCAGCAACACCAGCCCAATCCAGAGCCCGCCCAGCCCCGTTTTCTCGGCAATAGCGTCGCCGTACCTGGCCAGCCTGGTGCCCGCGAAAAGGATGATGGCCAGACAGGCGAGATATTGCAGCCAGACCAGAATCTGAGAGCCTAGCAATCTGCTGCTAGCATACTATACAAAGAGCCGCTACGTAAAGAGCCTTTAGCCCTTCAGAATCTTCAGTGCCTCTTCCCGGCCCGCCTCCATCAGGTAGGGTATGCCGGTGACCTTGGCGCACTCCTCGCTGAGGGACATGAGTTCGTGGCGGGTGATGGCCGGCACGCTGAAGCACCTAGCCCCTGCCATCAGCTGCTGCAGGCCCACCCTGAGCTTATCGGCATAGCTATAGATGCCCACCGCGCCCAGGGGTAGGTTCTTCATCTCTTTAGCGCCCACGATATTCTTGACGTCTTCGTAGTTGATGAAAATCTCCTCCGGTGTCGAGCCGAACTGCCCCACGGTATTGGGCAGCTTGCCGTCTTTAATCCACTGCTCGATGTTCTTACCGACCATACCCGGAATCATCAGTGCCCGCCCCATACAGATTGCCTTGACGAAGGGGGAGCCAAGAGCCAGCGCCTTGAAGATGCCGTCCTCGCTGCTGAAGCCGCCAGCGAAGGCGATATCGGGAGGGCGCTCGCCCTTATCCGCCAGCTTCTGACAGAACTCGTAGGCGGCGGCGTGCAGGTAGAGGGTGGGCATGCCCCACTCCTCCATCATGCGCCAAGGGCTCATGCCGGTGCCGCCGGGGGCGCCGTCTATGGTAAGCAGGTCAATCTTAGCCTTCGACCCCCACTTGATGGCCATGGCCAGCTCGCGTAAGCCGTAGGCTCCCGTCTTGAGGGTAATGCGCTTGAAGCCCAGCCCTCTCAGGCGCTTGACTTCTTTGTAGAACTCATCTTCGTCGATAAAACCGAGGCGGCTATGGCGCTCGAACTCCTTGAGGGAGCCGTCGGCAAAAGCCGTCTGGACGACGGGGTTGGAGGGGTCGGGGGTGACGATGTAGCCACGCTTCTGTAGCTCTAATGCTCTTTCCAAACTGTTGACCTTAATCTCGCCGCCGATACACTTCGCCCCCTGCCCCCACTTCAGCTCGATGGTCTCCAGCCCGTGCTTCTTCCGAACGTAGGCGTCAACGCCCAGCCGGGTATCTTCAACGTTCATCTGGACCAGGATTTCGCCGTAGCCCTGATGATAGCGCTTATATATCTCAATTCTACGGTCCATATCGGGGGCGGCCATGACCTTGCCCTTGGCATCAAGCTCAAGCCTGGGGTCAATGCCGCAGACGTTTTCGCCGCAGACCAGGGTAACGCCGCTGATGGCGGCGCCGACGGCAAAGTGGTCCCAGTTCTTGCGGGCAATCTCGGTAGAGCCCAGGGCGCCGGTAAAGACCGGCACCTTCATCTTGACCTTGATGTCCCAGCCGTATTCGGTTTCAGTATTAACCGCCGGGAAGATAGCCGTATCGGGGTTGCCGATAACACCAGGGGGCAGCCCTTCGGCCCCCAGGGCGTAGCCCTGTATATTAAGGTGAGAGTAATCGATGGGGTAGTCCTTATCGCCTCCGGCCGTGACCTCGCCGAAGGGCCCGGGGTATATCAGCTCCCGACCACGGAAGGTTGCCTTAAACACCTCGCAGTTTCCGGTGCAACCGTCAATACAGCGGGTGCAGAGCCCGCTCATGGGGACCACGCTTCGGGAACGGTTGGCCGTCCTGGTAGCCTCATTAGAGTTGGGTCGCTGTAGGTTCATGCTAAAACTCCTTTTTATATTCTTACCGGTATCCCCTTCTCTTTCAGGTATCTCTTGGCTTCGGGGATGGATATTTCGCCGAAATGAAAGATAGAGGCGGCCAGAACCGCCGACGCTTTAGCCTTGACCACGGCGTCGTAGAGGTGCTCCAGCTTGCCGGCGCCGCCCGAAGCGGTAACGGGTATGCTGACCGCCTCGGCGATGGCCCTGGTCATCTCCAGATCGTAGCCCTCTTTGGTGCCGTCGGCATCCTTGCTGGTGAGCAGGATTTCTCCCGCCCCCAGCGCCTCCACCCGCTTCGCCCAGTCAGTAATCTCCAGCCCTGTGGGCTCGCTGCCGCTTTTGACGACAACCTCAAGACGGGGGAGATTGCTACCAGATGGGTTCTTCCTACCGTCGATAGCCACCACCAACTTTTCGCTGCCGAACCTGCGGGCGGCTTCTTTGATAAGCTCGGGGTTTTTGACGGCCGAGGTATTTATCGAGACCTTATCCACGCCCAGCTTGAGCAGGGCTTCCATATCTTCAGTGGTGCTGATACCGCCGCCGACGGCGAAGGGAACGCTGACCACGTCACAGACCCTCTTCACCCATTCCAGCCTGGTCTTGCGGTTCTCCACGGTGGCGAAGATATCAAGGAAGACGAGCTCGTCAGCCCCTTCCCGGCTGTAAGCCTGCGCCGCTTCCACAGGGTCGCGGGCATCCCTCAGGTTGACGAATTTCACTCCCTTGACCACCCTGCCCTCTTTGATATCCAGGCAGGGTATAATCCTAACCTCTGGCATCATTATAGCTCCTGGAACTGGGATGAATTCAACGGTCGGCACTGCAACGGGCAACAGGCAACCGTTTGCCTTAAATTACACTAGTGGCACCGTTTTTGTCAATCCCTCCCGGATAAGAAAGCAGCCACTGACTATAGCCAGCGGCTGCCCGATTCTCGGGTTAAAGTACAGTCTTTACTGCTTGCCCTCGACCAGGGTCTCGACCACCGATGGGTCGGCCAGGGTGCTGGTATCGCCCAGGTTTTCGATGTCGCCGGCGGCAATCTTGGTCAGTATGCGGCGCATAATCTTGCCGCTTCTGGTCTTGGGCAATCCATCGGCAAACTGGATCTTATCGGGCGTGGCGATGGGCCCAATCTCCTGGCGGACATGGGCTACCAGCTCTTTCTTGAGGTCGTCGCTCGGGGGCACGTGAGCCTTCAGGGTCACGAAGGCGTATATCCCCTGTCCCTTAATCTCGTGGGGCATGCCGACCACGGCCGCTTCCGCCACCAGCTCATGGGATACCAGGGCGCTCTCCACCTCGGCGGTGCCGAGGCGGTGGCCGGAGACGTTGATAACATCGTCAATGCGCCCCATCAGCCAGTAGTAGCCGTCGCTGTCTATCCTGGCGCCGTCTCCGGTGGTATAGACACCGGGGTACTGGACGAAATAGGTCTTCTTGAACCGCTCCGGTTCGCCGTAGACCGTCCGCATCAGGCCCGGCCAGGGCTTTTTGATTACCAGGTAGCCGCCTTCATTGACGTCGGCTTCGGAGCCGTCTTGCCTGAGCACGGCCGGCTCGATGCCGGGGAAGGGGAAGGTGGCTGAGCCCGGTTTAAGCGGGGTGGCTCCGGGCAGCGGGGTAATCAGGATGCCCCCCGTTTCCGTCTGCCACCAGGTATCCACGATGGGGCACCGTCCCTTACCGATGACATCGTAATACCACATCCAGGCCTCGGGGTTAATCGGCTCACCCACCGAGCCTAAGACGCGCAGGGAGCTCAAGTTGTGCTTAGCAGGCCACTCGTCGCCCTCCCTCATTATCGCCCTCAGGGCGGTGGGGGCGGTATAGAAGATATCGACCTGATACTTCTCGATGATGTCCCAGAAGCGGTCGGGGTGGGGGTAGGTGGGCACGCCCTCAAAGACCAGGCTCGATGTGCCTAAAGCCAGCGGCCCATAGACGATATAGCTATGGCCGGTGACCCAGCCGATATCGGCGGTGCACCAGAAGGTATCTTCTTCTTTGATGTCGAATATCCACTTGAGGGTCTGGTAGCAAAAGAGGAGATAGCCAGCCTGGGTATGCAGCACCCCCTTGGGCTTGCCGGTGCTGCCGCTGGTGTAGAGAATGTAGAGGGGGTCTTCGGCGTCCATCGGCTCGGGCTCGCAATAGGGCTTGATATCCTCCGCCATTATCTCTTCATGCCACCAGCAGTCGCGGCCAGCCTCCATATTTACCCCGATGTTAGCCCTCCTGACAACAATCACGTCCTTTACCTTGGGGCAGGCCTTGGCGGCGATATCAGCGTTGTCCTTACTGCGGATAATGCGGCCGCTGCGATAGTAGCCGTCGGCACAGATAAGGAGCTTAGCGCCGCAGTCCATGACCCTGTCTCGCAATGCCTCGGCGCTGAAACCGCCGAAGACGACACTGTGGATAGCCCCAATTCGGGCGCAGGCCAGCATGGCGATGGGCAGCTCTAGAATCATGGGCAGATAGATGGAAACTCGGTCGCCCTTCCTGACGCCGTGCTTCTTTAATACGTTGGCGAACTTACTGACCTCGTAATAAAGCTGCTGGTAGGTAAGCGTCTTGCTGTCGCCGATGTCCCCTTCCCAGATGAGAGCGGCTTTATTCTTTCTCCAGGTGGTGAGGTGCCGGTCTAGGCAGTTATAGCAAACGTTAAGCTTGCCGCCGACAAACCACTCGTGCTTGGCGTTCTTAAAATCGGCGACCAGCACCTTGTCCCACTTCTTATACCAGTCGAGCTGCTCGGCCAGCTCTCCCCAGAAAGCCTCGGGGTCGCTGATTGACTTCTGGTAGATTTCCTTATACTCGTCAAGGCTTTTGATATACGCCTCTTGACTTAACTGCTTGGGAGGCTTAAATAGCCTCTTTTCCTCCATCATAGAGGTGATGGTCTTGGTCTCGTCCATTCAGATAAAACTCTCCTTACTAGTTTAACACCCTGCCCGAGTCAAGCCATAAGCTCACTACACTAAATTATACTAGAGATTGATTATCCGCCGTAACGGTTATAATACCTGAGGGTTAATCCTGATAGGAGACTCCCATGAGCTGGGAAAATGACTCCCGCAGCCTTTGCGAGATAACGTAGGCCACGCCACCGGCAATTTCGGCACACAGCTTGGGGTTGGTATAAACCAGATTGCGCAGGTCTTTTCCCTTAAAGGCAAGCACCTTGGTCTTCTCTAAAGCCTTCACCGTACAGACGCAGCGGTAAGGGGGTATAGACGCCGACCAGCCGAAGCATTCGTAGTTAGCGGCGGCCTGGATTTGCCGCTTATCGGTCGGTCCCAGCTCGAGCAGGACGGATACCAGCCCGTCTTCAACCACGTATAGCTTATCGCTCTCCTTGTCCTGCCGGCATATGGTCTTCCCCGCCTCAAAAACTTCTTCGGTACACATTTCAGCCACTGTCTTAAGGTCTTCATCATCAAGATAGTGGAATACGTCGGACCTTCTCAGCACCTCTAGCTTATCCATTTATAACCCTCCAATATTTCCTGTCAAAAATCATTTTACACTTTTGCTGTTAGAATTTCCAGTAGGAATCGCCCTTATAATTTAGGTTTACAATAAGCCATGATTGTGCTAGTATCAGCTTGCCTGGGGGTATCAGATGCGCATAGAAAGGCAGCGATACACCGAGCGCTTCGGCTCAATAAAGATAAACGACGTGCAGAAAGTCCTGGAGCTCGATTCGGGGCGAAGAGCCGACGGGGCGCTCAAAGAGTCGATAGCCGTCGACAAGATAGAGGAAGAGGCGATTAAGGCGGTTGAGGAAAGGATGGCTATCGTTATCCCGGTCAAGAACGAGAAGCTCAAGCTCTTCGAGGGGGTCATCAGCGGCGTTCCCCACGAATGCCTGATAATAGTCGTCTCCAACAGCGAGCGTGAGCCGACCGACCGCTTCGGTATGGAACATGATACCCTGGAGCAGTACTGCTACTTCACCCAGCGCCAGGCGTTGATTATCCACCAGAAAGACCCGCTGCTGGCTAAGGCACTGGCTCAGGCCAGATACACCGATTTGCTGGATAAAGAGGGCAAGGCGGTAAGGAACGGCAAGTCTGAGGGGATGGTGGTGGGGCTGCTCGCCGCCATGCTGGCGGGAAAGGACTACATCGGCTTTATCGACGCCGATAACTACTTCCCCGGCTCGGTCTGGGAATACTCCCGCTGCTACGCCGCTGGCTTCAGTATCGCCCAGTCGCCCTACGCTATGGTCAGGATTCTATGGCGCTACAAGCCGAAGGTAGCCGGCGAAATCTACTTCCGAAAATGGGGGCGGGTATCGGAGACGACCAATAAGTGCATGAACTCCCTGCTTTCGGGCAACACCGGCTTTGAGACCGATATCATCAAGACGGGCAACGCCGGCGAGCACGCCATGAGCCTCAAGCTGGCTAAGATAACCCCCTTTGCTTCGGGCTATGCCGTCGAGCCGCAGGAACTGGTCTCCCTCTGTGAAGACTACGGCGGGGTGCTGCCTATGGCCAGCCACAAGATAGCCAAGGAAGGCGTGGAAATCTTCCAGATAGAGAGCCGAAACCCCCACTTCCACGAGGAAAGGGGCATGGAACACCTGCGGGATATGCTGCTCCAGGGCTTAAGCACCGTCTATCATTCCCCGCTCTGCGAGAAAGAGACCCAGAAACTAATCCTCAGGGAGCTATCCGCCCAGCGCGCCCTTAAAAAGGGTGAAGTGCCCCCCAAGCCCCACATCACCCCTCCTCCCCGCAACGCCAGCATCAAAAGCTTCACCAATTTTATGGCTGAGCACCTGGAATCATATTCAGTGCTCAAAGATTAGCTATGTCAAGCTCTATAGAGCCCAGACTGATTATCTTTGATATGGACGGCACGCTCATTGCCGAGCGGTTTGTCTTCCAGCTTGCCCGCAGGTTCGGCTTCGAAGACAGGCTCAAGGCGATAATGTCGCGGCGTGTCCCCGAGCACGAGAAGACGAGGGATGTCGCCTACCTGCTCAAGGGCATCAGCGCCCAAGAAATCATCGAAACCTTCGACCAGATTCCCCTCTCGCCGGGCGCCGAGAGGACAGTAGCGGCGCTGAAAAAGGAGGGGCATGTCCTGGCTATCATCAGCGACAGCTACACCATAGCCACCGAGCGGCTTAAAAAACGCCTCGGCTTCGACTACACCATAGCCAACAAGCTGGTGATAAAAGAAGGCAAAGCTACCGGTGAGGTTGAGATGCCACTCGACTGGTCGGAGGGTAAAAAGGGGTGCCTCAGGCACGCCATATGCAAGCTGAACGCCATGTTCCGCCTTTCCCGTAAGACCAAGATACCGCTGGAGAGGACGGTAGCCGTGGGCGATAATATCGCCGATATCTGTATGCTCGAACAGGCCAGCCTGGGCATAGCCTTCAATCCCAAAGCCCCCGAGGTCGAGCGTAGCGCCGATGTTACCGTTAAGGGTGACCTGGAGGGGATTCTGGCTATAATAAGGAAGCAGGAAAAGCCCCGGGAGCGGTGAATTTAGCCCCAGAGGGCATTAAGAGTACGATAGTTTCAGGCAACTGGTAAAAAAAGACCCCAATTCTGCGTAATTAGCTATTGACATTAGGCGACGAATAGGTTATCGTTCATAAAAAAGGAGGTAGACCCAATGCAAGCCTATTGTGTTAAATGCCGAACCAAGAGAGAGATGAAGGACCCAAAGCGCATAACCATGAAGAATGGTAGGCCGGCTACGCAGGGAGTGTGCCCTTCGTGCGGCACCAAGATGTTTCGAATCGGAAAAGCTTAACCTAACCAGTATCAATAATCGATAAGTAAGGCTGGATATGTGCGTAATGGCGTGTCCAGCCTTCTTACTAGCCGCTTCATTGACTTAAAAAAGCCAAGGTGGGTGCTAACATCTTGGTGAAATTATCGTATTTAGCAACAACTGCGGCATAGAGGACTATATCTATAGTTCTATTTGCTACTGACGCACATCTACATATCTAGTTTATTCTCGTATCCGAACGACTAAAAAAGGAGGGCAAGGCGATGGCGGGACCGCTGGACGGTGTCAAGGTAGTGGAAATAAGCATGTTTCAGCAGGGGCCGGTAGCGGGGATGAGGCTGGGTGACCTGGGTGCAGAGATAATCAAGGTGGAGCCCAAGAACGGAGACCCGGCCCGGGGAATGATGAGGATTATCGGCGCTGATACCGGTCTTAAGGGGCGCAACTATTATTTCGAGAGCAACAACCGCAATAAGCGCAGCATCGCCCTGGACCTGAACACAGAGAAGGGCAAGAAGATATTCTTTGAGCTGATTAAGCGCGCCGATGTCTTCGTGACCAACCTGAGCATAGACGCCCCCAAGCGGATGGGGATTGACTATAAGGCGCTCTCAGCGATAAACCCCAAGCTTATCTACGCCCACGCTTCGGGGTGGGGCCGAGAGGGCCCCGACGCCAACGCGCTCTCCTTTGACTATACCGGCATCGCCCGCTCGGGCACGATGATGATGTGCGGCGAGAGAAACGGTCCCCCCGCCACCCTGATACCGGGGATGGGCGATGAGCAGGGCGGGCTAATCTGTGCCTGGGCGGTAACCGCCGCCCTCTACGCCCGCGAAAAGACGGGCAAGGGACAGCTGGTGGATACCTCGCTGATGGGCAGTCTTATTGCCCTGAATGGGGTCAACTTTGCCGCCCCCGGCGTCCTGGGCAAGGAATTCCCCCGCTTCATCAGGGCCGAGGCCGGCAATCCCATCTACAATCACTACCAGTGCAAGGACGGCAAGTGGATTGTCATCGCCCATCTTCAGCCCGACAAATACTGGCCCAACGTCTGCAAGGCGATGGGGCTGGAAGAGCTGGAGCACGACCCCAGGTTCAACACCATCGAAGCCAGGCACGACCACGGCAAGGAGCTGGTAGCCATACTGGACAAGAAGTTCGCCACCAAGAATCGAGACGAGTGGATGGAGATTTTCAAGAAGGAGAACGTAATCTACACCCCCATCCAGTCGTCCAGCGAGGTCTTCCAGGACCCGCAGGCGCTGACCAACAATTATATCATCGGCGTCGACCACCCGGTCTGGGGCAAGATAAAGATGCTCGGCTTCCCCTGGGCATTCAGCGAAACACCGGCAGCGGTTAGTCGAGAGGCTCCCGAGCTGGGGCAGCACACCGAGGAGATACTGCTGGAGCTTGGCTACAGCTGGGATGACATCGCCAAGCTTAAGGACGAAGAGGTAATCATCTAAGCCACTGTTATCCCTCAACGGGGTCATCGCTATCCACGACGCCGCCGGCATCTGGCTTACCGAGTTGCCCATAACTCTGGAGAAGATAGTAAAAGCTCCGTCCCCCGGAGACAGTGGTAGCATTTTGTGCCCATATTAGCTATACTACAGGTTAAGGGGTGAATAGCTAAAAAGGCCGGGGAGGTAAGTCGAATGAGCAGTCAGGTCAAATTAGGCAAGGTCGGTGAACTAGAGGACGGAGCCATGAAATCCGTCTCCACCAAGTACGGGGAGTTCCTTCTGGCCCGGGTCGGCAACAACTATTACGCGGCGGATAACCGATGCCCCCACATGAAAGGTAAGCTAGCCCAGGGCACGCTGGAGGGAACGGTGGTCACCTGTCCCCTGCACGGCTCGCAGTTCGACCTGAAGAACGGCAAAACGGTGCGCTGGCTGAGGGGCACCGGCGTCCTGGCCCGGGTGGGCAGGGCCATCAAGTCGGCCAAAGACCTCAAGACCTACCGGGTTCAGGTCAAGGACGACCAGCTCCTGATAGAGCTCTAGCCCAGAAATTGTGATAACTTTGTAAGTTTTCTCTCCCCGATTTTATGCTTTTGTCACTGTTTACCGTTTATTATGTTAGCAATAGAAAGTAAGGGGTAAAATGTCCATTATTTTCTCCGGCAGCGAACTACTGGAAGTGGCACTGGGCATAGAGAGAAACGGGGCTGCTTTTTACCAGGCTTTAGCTGAAAAGACCAAGAACAAAAGCGCCCAGGCTATCTACGAGCACCTGGCGGCTGAGGAAATAAAACACTTAAACACCTTCCAGGGCATGCTAAAGACGGTGGGCAGCTATCAGCCGCCGGAGGATTACGCCGAAGAATACCAGTTATACCTTAAGTCGCTGGTCGATAGCTCGGTTTTCACCGATGTCGCCCATGCCCAGCAAATCGCCGCCAAAGTCTCTTCCGAAACGCAAGCCCTTGATATCGGCATCCAGGCGGAAAAGGACTCCATACTCTTTTACACCGAGATGAAGAATGTGGTCAAGCCCGCCGACCACCGGATTATGCTTGATATCATAGACCAGGAAAGAGACCACCTTAACCAGCTTTCCCGGCTTAAAAAAACGCTGTAAAAACCGAATAAACCCTATACCTAGAGGAGAGTGAATGATGACCTCGGAACAGGACAAGACCCTGAAAGGACTTCAGGTCGCCATCCAGATGGAGATTGACGGTAAGGAGTACTACCTGAAAGCCAGCCAGGAGAGCGCTAACGAGCTGGGCAAGAAGCTACTGGAGAAGCTGGCTGCAGAAGAAGACCTGCACCGGCAGAAGTTTGAGCAGATATACAATGCCATAAAGGACAAAAGGGGCTGGCCGAAGACCGACTTCCAGCCCGACGGCGGCAAGACCTTGAGGACTATTTTTGCCCGTGCCACCGCGGAGATGGGCTCTGGGACAAAGGGACTGAAAACTGAGCTCGCTGCTATCGAGACGGCGATGGGCATGGAAAATAAGACCTTTGACTACTACACGCGCCAGGGGGCGGACGCCAGCCACGACGCCGAGAGAGAGTTTTATTACGCCGTGGCCAGGGAAGAGAGGGAGCACTATCTGATTCTGCTCGACTATTACGAATACCTCAAAGACCCCGCCGCCTGGTTCGTCCTGAAGGAACACCCCTCACTGGACGGAGGTTAAATAAAATGAGAAAGGTTTACCTGGACAACGTCGCCACCACGCCGGTATTACCCGAGGTGCTGAAGGCGATGCTGCCCTACTTTAAGGATGCCTACGGCAATGCCCAGTCCCTGCACGACTGGGGCGACAGCGCCCGGGAAGCGTTAGCCGATGCCCGCACTAAGGTCGCCGAGCTCATCGGTGGCGGGGCGGAGGAGATTATCTTTACCGCCAGCGGCACCGAGTCCAATAACTTCGCCATCAAGGGATTGGCTATGGCCCAGCAAGCCAGGGGCAAGCATATCATCGTTTCCGCTATTGAGCACTTCTCGGTGCTGCATTCAGCCCGAACCCTGGAGAAGTGGGGCTTTGAGCTCAGCGAGGTGCCGGTGGACAAATACGGCATGGTGAATCCCGATGATGTCGCCAAAAAGATGAGGAAGGACACCATCCTCGTCTCCATCATGCAGGCCAACAACGAGGTGGGCACCATACAGCCTATTAAGGAGATAGCCGAGGTGGTGAAAAAAACGGAGGCTGTATTCCACACCGATGCCGTAGCCAGCGCCGGTTCCATACCGATTAACGTTAAGGAGCTGGGGGTAGATGCCCTGAGCCTGGCCGGCAACCAGTTCTACGGGCCTAAAGGCGTCGGCGCCCTCTGGCTCAGGAAGGGAGTGCGCATCATCCCCTTCCTTGACGGCGGTGTGCAGGAGGAGGGGCGGCGAGCCGGGACCGAGAACGTGCCGGCCATTGCCGGGCTAGGCAAGGCGGCGGAAATGGCTAAAGCCGAGATGGGAGCCAGGGCCAAGCGCTTCTCCGCCCTGCGCGACAGGCTAATCGCCGAACTGCCCAAGCGCGTCGAACACGTGAGGGTTACCGGGCACCCCACCCAGCGCCTGCCCAATAACGCCAGTTTCTGCGTCGAATTCATCGAGGGGGAGGCCATGCTCATGCTCTTAAACCACCAGGGGATAGCCGTCTCCAGCGGCTCTGCCTGCACCTCAAGGGCGCTAAAAGCCTCTCATGTCCTCATCGCTATGGGTATTCCTCATGAGATAGCTCAGGGCTCGCTCCTCTTCAGCTTTGGACTGGATAACAAGGAAGAGGACGTTGACTACGTACTGGAGGCGATGCCGCCCATCGTGGAACGGCTGCGGCAGATGTCACCGCTATACGCCAAATTCATGAAGGATAAGGCGAAAGGAGGCAAAAAATAAAATGCCTGTTTACAGCGATAAAGTGATGGACCATTTTATGAACCCCCGCAATGTGGGCGAGATAGATAATGCCGACGGCGTCGGCGAGGTAGGCAACCCCGTCTGTGGGGACATGATGACCTTCTACATTAAAGTCAAGGATAACCGCATCAGCGATGTCAAGTACAAGACCTTCGGTTGCGGCGCTGCCATCGCCGTCTCCAGCATGGTCAGTGAGATGGCCAAGGGTAAAACCCTGGAGGAGGCCAAGAAGCTGACCCCAGCGCTGGTGGCTCAAGAGCTGGAGGGACTGCCCAAAAACAAATACCACTGCTCCAACCTGGGCGCCCAGGCTTTGAACAAAGCTATCGACAACTACCTGAAGAAGCAAAGCAAAGGGACTAAAAAGGGAGGCAAGAAATGAAAGAGACTAAAGAGCCGAAAGCAATGGGCAGGAAGTGCACCTGTCCCTACTGTGATGAAGAGATAACCCTGGCGGAGTTCCCCTATTGCCAGCCCTGTGGTGTAACCCTGCGCTACTGTCACCACTGCCAGATAGCCGTGCCCAGGGAAGCCAAGGTCTGTCCCGAGTGCGGAGCTAAGCTGGAAGGAGACTAAAAATGTCGGAAAAGGTTACCTTGGTCGTATTCAGCGGTGAAATGGATAAAGCCATGGCTGCCTTCAACATCGCCATCGGCGCCGCCGCTATGGGGATGGAGGTGAGCATGTTCTTCACCTTCTGGGGCCTGAATATCATCAAAAGAAACGAGGGCCCCATCAAAAGCCGGGGGATGATGAGAAAGATGCTCAACTTTATGAACCGCGGCGGTGCCAAAAGACTGCCTCTATCCCGATTCCACATGTGCGGCCTGGGCAAGTGGATGATGGGCAAGCTGATGCGGGAGTCTAAGTTTCCCTCCGTCGACGAGCTGATTGCTACCGCCAAGGAGGCGGGCGTCAAATTTATCGCCTGCACCAACACCATGGGGGTTATGGGCATCTCCAAGGACGCCTTTATACCCGAGGTAGATAGCTTCGGCGGGGTGGTCGCCTATATGGCTGAAGCTAAAGAGAGCCGGGTTAACCTATTCGTTTAAGTAGGCACTATGAAAGCGGACGCCACTCTGGACTGCATCGGACTCTATTGCCCCATGCCCGTTCACCAGACCGCCAAAAAGCTAAAGGAGCTGAAACCAGGGCAGGTCCTGGAGGTTCTGGCTGACGACGAGGGCATAAAAGAGGATATGCCCGCCTGGTGCCGCACTACCGGTAACGAGCTGTTAGGGATTGAAGAAAGCGCCGAGGGCTATAAAGCCTATATCAAAAAGGCTAGATAGGCAGGGGGTGGGAAATGGACCTTAAAGCCTTGTATAAACTGGGCTACGGCCTTTACATCATAAGCTCGATGAAGGGCCAGAAGCTCAACGGGCAGGTGGCTAACACCGTCTTTCAGATTACCTCCCAGCCCCCCACCATCGCCGTCAGCATCAATAAGACCAACCTTACCTACGAATACATCAGGCAGAGTAAGGTCTTTACCGCCTCCATTCTCGCCCAGGACACGCCGCTGGCTTTCATCGGCCACTTCGGCTTCAAGTCCGGGCGGGATATAGACAAGTTCAAGGGCATTAAATACAAGGTAGGCGTGACCAAGGCGCCCATAGTTACCGACCACACCCTTGCCTACCTGGAAGCCAAGGTTCTTCAGGAGGTGGATGCAGGGACGCACAGCATCTTCATCGGCGAGCTGGTTGGAGCCGAGGTTATCGGGGAAGGTGAGCCGATGACCTATGCCTACTATCATCAGGTCAAGCGGGGCACCACCCCCAAGACCGCCCCCAGCTATATTGCCGAGCCAAAGGAGGGAGGCACTAAAATGGCTAAATATAAGTGCACCGTCTGTGAGTATGTCTATGACCCCGAACTGGGCGACCCCGACGGCGGGATAAAACCGGGCACGCCCTTCGAGAAGCTGCCCGATGACTGGGTCTGTCCCGTCTGCGGCGCCAGTAAGGACGAGTTCGAGAAGATAGAGGATTAAACAATGACCTACGGCAAGTGTCCGGGACAGGATATGCGCAATTTAAGGGTATCGGTGCACAAGTGCCCCAACTGCGGCGCCGAGGTTGAAATCTTCTCTGACGAGATACGGGTGAAGTGTCCCAAGTGTAAAAAGTACGTCTACAAGGAGAAGGTGCCCTCCTGTATTGAGTGGTGTACTTCGGCACCCCAATGCCTGGGCAAGGAAAAGTGGGCGGAACTTATGGAAAACAATAAAAACAGTGATAAAGAATAACTAAGGAGGAGTAATGGACAAGAAGAAAATCATCGAACTATTAAACCTGGACATTGAGGGTGAGCATGGTGCCATCATCCAGTATCTGCTCCATGCCTATGCCATGGGCGAAGGCGAGATGTCCTGCGAGATTGAAGCCCTGGCCCGAGAGGAAATGCGCCACCTGGACTGGCTGGCCGAGACTGTCGTCGAACTGGGCGGCACCCCCAGCCTGAAGCGGGGGAATATGCGTATGGGCGGCAAGGCGGTGTCGGAATGGATGGCCAACGACGTATTGCTCGAAGATGACGCCATAAAGCTCTACAAGGAGCACATCAAAGCCATTGACGACCCCAAGATAAAAAGGCTGCTCAAGCGCATCCTTTCCGACGAAGAGTCCCACCGCGGTGATTTCGAGCACTTCGTGGATAAATCCAAAAAGGAAAGGGCTACCGACCATCGGGGCGACAAAAAGGACGAGACCACCCAGGTGCTTAACTGGGGCATCGAGCACGAGTACACCGTCATCCTGCAGTACCTGCTGCAATCATATCTAGCCACCAATGACGAGGCCAAGAAGGAGCTGGAAGACCAGGCCATCAACGAGATGCAGCACCTGGGCTGGCTGGCCGAGGAGATTGTTGACAGCGGCAGCCGTCCCATAATCGAGCATACCAAGGTCGACCGCTCTCGAAAGATGGCCGATATGCTGCGCTCCGATATCAAGATAGAGAAAGAGGTGGCCGAGACCTACGACAAGGCCGCCAAGAAGATGAAAGACCCCGGCCTCAAGAAGCTGCTGATTCGCATCAGGGACCACGAAATCTACCACACCGATATCTTCAGCGACCTGCTCAAAGAAGAAGAGGAAAAATAAAATGAAGCCGAGAGAGATAAAGCCAGGGGTCTACTGGGTGGGGGCTATCGACTGGGATAGGCGGCTCTTCGACTCGCTGATTCCCCTCCCCGACGGCACCAGCTACAACTCTTATTTAATCAAGGGGAGCCAGAAGACGGCGCTCATCGACGCCGTCGACCCCACCATGAAAGAGGTGCTCATTGAGCACCTGGACGAGCTTAAGATAAAAAAACTGGACTACGTTATCGCCAACCACGCCGAGCAGGACCACTCCGGGGCTATAGCTGATATAGTGAAGAAATACCCCGAAGCCAAGGTAGTCTGCACACCCAAGTGTCAGGGCATGCTCATCGATCTGCTCATGATTCCCGAGGAGAGGTTTAAGGCCGTGGCCGACAAGGAAACAATCTCGCTGGGTGACAGGACGCTTGAGTTTATCTATGCCCCCTGGGTGCACTGGCCGGAGACGATGCTGACCTATCTTAGAGAAGATAAAATCCTCTTCCCCTGCGACTTCTTCGGCTCTCACCTGGCCACCACCGACCTCTACGTTATCGACGAAGGGCAGGTCTATGAAGCGGCCAAGCGCTATTTCGCCGAGATTATGATGCCCTTCCGCGCCGCTATCGAGAAGAACCTGGAGAAGCTGAAGGACTATAAAATCAATATCATCGCCCCCAGTCACGGGCCGATGTACGACAAACCGGAGTTTATCATCAAGGCCTACAACAGCTGGGTCTTCGACAAACCCAAGAATATCGTGGTGCTGCCCTATATCTCGATGCACGGCAGCACTCGCCTCATGGTCAATCACTTCGTCGAGGCTCTAGCCGAAAAAGGCGTCACCGTTAAACAGTTCGACCTCACCGTGACCGACATCGGTAAGCTGGCCATGGCGCTGGTTGATGCGGCAACAATCGTTATCGGCACCCCCACCATACTGGCCGGCCCCCACCCCAACGTCGTCTACGCCGCCTTTTTAGCCAACGCCCTGAGGCCAAAGGTGAAACTCGTCTCCATCATCGGCTCCTACGGGTGGGGCGGCAAAGCCGTAGAGCAACTGGCGGCCATGATTCCCAACCTTAAAGTGGAAGTCATCGAGCCAGTGTTATGTAAAGGACTCCCCCGCCCCGAAGACTACCAGGCGCTGGAAAAGCTGGCGGCTACCATAGCTCAAAAACACAAGGCGGAGGGCTTCGCCTGACGCCTTTTTATACCAAAGGAGGTAGAAAATGGAAGAAGTAAAAGAACAAGCACCCAGTTTGCCCCGACTGGGGCAACCGGCACCGCCCTTCGAGGCGGTGACCACGCACGGAGTAATCAAGCTGGAGGACTACAAGGGTAGCTGGCTCATCCTCTTTTCCCACCCCGCCGACTTCACCCCGGTATGCACCACCGAGTTTATCGCCTTTGCCGAAATCTTCCCCGAACTGCAGAAGCGCGGCGTAGAGCTTCTAGGACTTAGCGTTGACAGCGTTTCCTCGCACATCGCCTGGGTGCGCAACGTGGAGGAGAAAACGGGCGTCAAGATACCCTTCCCCATCATCGCCGACCTGAACAAGGAGGTCTCCACCGCCTACGGCATGGTGCACCCCGGCCAGAGCAAGACTGAGACCGTCAGGTGCGTCTTCATCATTGACGATAAGCAGATTATCCGCGCCATACTCTACTACCCGCTGACCACGGGGCGGAATATGGACGAAATACTGCGCATCATAGACGCCCTGCAGACCAGTGACGCCAACGCCGTAGCCACCCCAGCCAACTGGCGGCCGGGGGACAAGGTGGTAGTGCCCCCACCCAACACCCAGGAAATGGCCGAGGAGAGAAAGAGCCAGGGTTACGAATACATCGACTGGTACCTGTGCAAGAAAAAACTATAGTATAATTAGGAGGCGAATATGCCTTGCATTAGCCCTGATGGTAAACCAACCGCCTCGGGAGGCAGGATGCTGGCCGCCCTCAAAAAGGGCCCCTGCTCGGCGGAAGAAGTCGCCAAGAACAGCGGGCTTCCCCTTTTCCGGGTGAGGAGCGGACTGCGCGAGCTAGAGCAGGCGGGACTGACCAGCGCCAAGGGCGATAAATACGAACTATCGCCCAAAGGCAAGGAACTGGCGGCTAGCCTTTAAGGATTAAATTTTGCGAAAAGCCACCCGAAACTATCTCATCGCCCTGGTTATGGCACTGCTGGGCCTGGTGCAACTGGCATCCGGCTTCGTCCTCTGGCTGGCTCTACCCTCGGGGGGACGGGGCGGCGGCGGAGATGGCACTTTCCTATTTTTGTGAGACGTCTGGCTCACTATGCATAACCGCTCCGCCCTCCTCCTGGCGGCGATAGTTATTGTGCACATCATCCTGCACTGGGGCTGGATAGTAAGCATGACCAAATCCTACTTCGGACGAGAATAAGGAGACCTATGGAAGAGCTGATTAAAGAATTCATGGCGCAAAAGAAGTTCGCCGTAGTCGGCGCCACCGATAACCCGGAGAAGTACGGCAACCGCATCTTTAAGAACCTGACCAAGCGCGGCTACGAGGTCTATCCGGTAAACCCCAACCTCAAGGAAATCGAGGGGACAAAGTGCTACCCCACCCTTTCCGATGTCCCCGTTAAGGTCGATGTCGTCGATTTCGTCGTGCCGCCCAATGTAACCGAGTCCATCCTCAAGGAGTGTAAAAAGCTGGGGCTGGACAATATATGGCTTCAGCCCGGCTCGGAGAGCGACGCCGCCATCGCCTACTGCCGCGATAACAACTTCAAGGTGGTATATGGCACCTGTGTTATGTTAAACTAAGGGGAATTAACCTAGTTTACGGAGGACTACAACATGAAGATTACCATTATCAGCGATGATGGCATCACCGTCAGCCAGCACTTCGGCAGAGCGCCCTACTACGTGGTGGTAACTACCGAGGATGGCGAGGTTGTAAACAAGGAAAAGCGGGAGAAGGCGGGCCACAGCCGCTTTGCCCACCAGCACCAGGAGCACGCCGCCGAGGAGAGGCACGGTTACGGGGCTGGAACCGAGTCGAAACACGCCGCTATGGCCGAGGCTATTGCTGACTGTAAGGTGCTTATTGCCGGGGGAATGGGCTGGGGGGCATACGAGAATATGACCAGCCGCGGTATCAAGACTATCGTCACCGACATCAAAAACATTGACGAAGCGGTAAAGTTATACCTGGAAGGCAAGCTGCTCAATTTGCAGCAACGTCTGCACTAGACGAAGAGAGGAGCAGGCGAAGGACGTTGAGATGTCTTTGCCCCGCCCGCCGCATCAGCTAGAAGAAATCTCCGCAGCGTCGAAACCTTAACCAAGACCACCGCCGTTTGCACACCTCACCGCTTTGCTGTTAGAATAGCTTGACATTTCATTGACATCAAAGCCAAAAAATAAACCCGGCAGTTGCCCCCCAGATCGCTGGGGGGCAAAAATGTAATTTTCTATGGATAAGAAAGCCTTTTTCGTACTGGTCTCCACCATGCTCATCTCCATGCTGGGGTTCGGCATCGTCGTGCCCCTGTTGCCCATCTACGCCGACCAGATGGGGGCCAGCGCCCTTGAGATTGGCTTTATCAATGCCGGCTTCAGCCTGATGGTCCTGGTGATGCTACCGATTATGGGTAGGCTCTCCGACCGCTTCGGGCGCAAGGTCTTCCTCTCCACCGGCCTGGCCATCCTGACCGTGGCCTCACTCTGCTTCATCTGGGCGCAAAGTCTTACCCAGCTAATACTGGTGCGCGTCTTTCAGGGTCTCGGCGCCTCGATGCACCTGCCCATTGCCCAGGCTTACCTCGGGGATATTACCCCCAAGGGCGAAGAGGGCAGGTGGATGGGGCACTTTAACGCCATCCTTTTCAGCAGCATGAGCCTGGGACCGCTATTCGGCGGTGCGCTTACCGAATTCTTCAGCATCAACACCACCTTTCTGGTGATGTCGGCGCTCTGCCTGACTGGCCTGGTCGCCGTCCTCATCTTCCTGCCTGAGATTAAAAAGAGAATCGTCTCCCTAAGAAATGGGTCCGCCTTCGAGGGTTTAAGGAAGAGCAATATCATGAAGGGGGTCTTTACCTTCCGCATGACCATCGGCTTCAGCATGGCTTGTATAATGACATTTTTACCCCTCTTCGGCAGCCAGAATCTGGGCCTGAGCGTCTTTCTCATCGGGGTGCTCATAGCCTCACGGACGCCACTGGCGCTACTGCAGTCCTACACCGGCACTCTGGCCGATAAATATAGCCGGCGTGGGCTGGTAGTTGTCGGCAGCATCGGCGCCATGGTATTTATTGCCCTGATACCCATAGCTGGCGGTTTCTGGCCGTTGCTGGTCTTGTACGCCTGTATGGCTATAGGTACTGCCTTCGCCATGCCCGCCGCCACCGCCTACGTCGTTGAGGAAGGTCGGGTCTTCGGCATGGGGGCCAGTATGACCCTGTTCATGATGGCTATGCAAATCGGTAACGGCTTCGGCCCAGTTATACTGGGGGGCATCGTTGAATTTATGGGCATCGAGTCGGCTTTTTATTCAGCGGCCATAATTCTAGCGCTGGGCATCATCGCCTTTTTCTGGTTCAGCCGGGGCTATTCGCCGCGCCCCACCGAGCCCGAGACGGCCTGAAATCTATCGCCTAATCCCAAGCCTCCGATAGCTTTTCGAGCCATTCCAGGATAGGAATTTCCCGCCCGCAGACACAGACCCCGCACTGGTTGCAATTAGCGATATTATGCCTTTCCCGCTGGTAGATAGCCTGCGCCGTCTCCATATCGCCGTACATAACGGCGTCGTTGTAAAGCTCAAAGAGGCGGGGGACATCGATGCCCTGGGGGCAGGGCATGCAGCCGCGGCAGGTGGTACAGGGGATGGGCCTGAGCTTGCGATAGGCATCCCTGACCCGGCTGATGAGCACCTCTTCGGCTACGGTGAGGCTTTCTGGCCTGGCTTTGTCAGCCAGAGCGATATTCTCCTTCAACTGCTCCAGGGTGCTCATGTCAACGACGGCGGTAGCCACTTCAGGGTGGTTCCAGACCCAGCATAGCCCCCACTCCGCCAGCGAGCGCTTCTGGGGGGCCGTCGCCCATACCTTAGCTACCGATGGGGGTGGTTTTTTAGTCAGCCTGCCTCCCCGGAGCGGTTCGGCGGCAACCACCGCCAGCCCCTTCCCAACGGCGTACTTTAAGCCGCTGACGCCCGGCAAGTAGTCGGCGTCCATATAGCTATACTGGAACTGCGCCAGAGTCCAGCCGTCGTAGTCGTCCAGTATCTCACGGAGCATCTGATAATGGTCGTGGAAAGAAAAGCCCAGCCTGCCGATTCTATCACCAGCCATAGCTCCTTCCGCCCAAGCTAGAACATTCAACTCCTTTAAGCGGGGCCAGCTCTCGCGGTTCAAGCCACCCAGCAGAAAAAAGTCTATGGCGTCCGCCTTAGGCCACTTGAGCTGCTCGTTTAGATAGCGGTCGAGGTCAGCAGATGAGCTAATTAAGAGAGAAGGCAGACTGGCGGCAATTTTGACTTTCTGGCGGTAGCCACTCTCAAGCGCCTTAGCCAAAACAAGACTCAGGCGTTGCTGGTGCTCTAGGTCGTAGGGGCAGCCCAGGTTGAGGTAGTTAACGCCGTGGTCAATAGCGTAGCGGACTATCTCAATAGATTCAGCTTCGTTGGCTATGGGCAGTCGCTGAACGCCAAAACCTAATACCGATACCTCCCAATCCAATGGGCCAAAGCTGCGGTATCTTATTTGCTAGCCTCCGTCAACTTAAGCCAAGCCTTCCCGCGGCTTCAAGGCTCAAAGTGTTATTCTTCTTCTTGTGTCCAGGGAGAATCGTGTGTGCCGCTGAGGCAGCAAACGATAAAGCCGTAGGGCTTATCCGTCCACCGGGTAATGAGGGGGAGGTGGGGAAAGCCTGAAGGGCAGACGGCGACGGTAGGCTTGTTGAAAACATGCCTCTCGTATTCCTTGCCCATAGCCAGCTCCTGTTCGCACCCCAAGAAATTCAGATTATCAGGGTCAAGGCCGATGAAGACCAGTATCTCCTCGGCAGGATGGTAGTGCGCCTCGCCGCCGCGGTGCCATATGCCCGAGCCGGTGTAGAATCCCCAGGTGAAGTTGACTTCAAAGCCCTCAAGGTCATTACCGTAGAGCCAGGCGAGGTAGTCGGCGTTCCCCGGGCCCAGCAGCCCTACCTGGCTCATATCCATTTGAAAATCAGGGTGCTCTTTCTTGAACTCCGCCAGTAACTTCTCGTCCTTGGCTATCTTCGACATTCTGACCGGTTCGAAACCGGAGCCCAGCGGCTTGACCAGGTGAGCGTATTTCGAGCCCTTCGTCTTAGCCTTTTCCGGAAGCGCTTCGGCCTTGTAGTCCGCAGCCAGACCGATATGGTAGTGGACGATGGGCTTATCCAGCTTTTTAATCGTGACCGGGCCATGCGGCAGCCCCTTGGGGACGATGATTACCGAGGGCACGTTAAAACTATGTTCCTCGCGCTCCTCGCCCAGCTCTACCGATATTTCGGCGCCCAGATAGGTGATGTCAGTGTTTTTGATGCCGGCAAAAACCAGGCACTCGTCATAGGGGTGAACCAGCGCCCCTTTAAGGGGGTGAACGCTCCCCGTTTTCTTAATGAACCCGTAGGAAAAACTGGCGTTGAACCCCTCCATATCCTTCGCCTCCATCCAGAAACGAGGCTCGGAATAGAGACCGTCGGGCGGTTTCTGGACGAGTAAGGGTTTTACCAGATGGGCATACTCTTTCTTCTTGGCCATTTTTTGCTCCTTCCGATTAATAGTTACCTCTGATTAAAACAATTATGCCTCCACCCAAGGTGAGGCGTGCTCGCCGCTTAGGCAGACCACGATAAAGCCGTAGGGCTTATCCACCCACCTGGTAATGAGGGGGAGGTGGGGAAAGCCCCCGGGGCAAATAGCGGCGGTGGGCGTGTTGAAGATATGCCTTTCGTAGTCCTTGCCCATACCCAATTCCTGTTCCGCCCCCAGATAATCAAGGTTATCGGGGTCGAGCCCGACAAAGACCAGAATCTCCGCCTCGGGGTGGTAGTGCGCCTCGCCGCCGCGGTGCCACTTACCGCACTGGGAGTAGAAGCCCCAGGTGAAGTTGACTTCGAATCCCTCCAGGTCCTTGCCGAAGAGCCAGGCAATCTGGTCACCGTTGCCGGGGCCGACGCCATGTTCCGCGGGGTGCAGGATACCGGAGCGGTCGGCGATAAAGGCATAACTTATCGGCTCGTCGGGAGCGGGCGGGCCAGGCTTGCGGGCATCGAAGTCCTTCCAGTCAATATAGGTAATCAGGCGTTTAATTAAGTGCCCATGCTTGGTGCCAGTCGTCTTTGCCTTCTGGGGAACAGCCTTCGCCTTGTACACCGGGTCCAGCCCGATGGTGTAGTGGGCGATGGCTCTATCGATCCTGCGGAAGTTGACCGGGCCGTGGGGCATGCCTCTGGGGATAAGCACTACCGAGGGCTCGTAGAAGACGTGCTCCTCGCCCTCCTCGCCCAGCTGAATCGATACCTCCCCGCCCAGGTAGAGCATGTTGGTATTATCGGTGCCGGCAAAGACCAGGCATTCGTCATAGGGGTGCACCAGCGCCCCCTTTAGCGGGTGACAGACACAAGGTTTCTTAACGAAGCCGAAGGAGAAATTGGCGTTAAAGCCCTCCATGTCCTTGCCTTCCATCCAGAAACGCGGTTCAGAGTAGAGCCCTTCGGGCGGTTTCTTGGCCTTTAACGGCTTTATCAGATGCGCATATTCCTTCTCAGCCATTTTGGAAATCCCCCTTTCACCAGCAAGCATAGCAGGCACGGGCTTGCTGGTCAAGATGCTCTACGCTTTAAGCCAGTTGCATTTGTCAAAATATAGTTTATATTATATACTATATACTTAATAAATCATATCGCCCGGATGAGAGTCCCGGGGGAGGACCGGTAAAATGCGAGACGAAATTCTAGAGAGGACGGCTAAATACCTACTATCCGTCTCCCCGCTTATCTTCCGGGGGGTGCGGCGCAAGCTGCTCAAGGCAGCGCTGGACAGCATGAACGTGGATATCTCGCCGCTTCACTTCGAGATTATGAGGCTGGTCAGTGAAGAAGGCACCTTCAAGATTACCGAAATCGGTGAGAGGCTACAGGTAGCCCGAGCCCAGATGACCCACCTCATCGACAGGCTGGCGGAGGCGGGAATGGTGGTCAGGCAGGCCGATAGCGCCGACCGGAGGGTGATCAATATCGTGCTCACCGCCAGGGGCAGCGCTTTCTTAGGGGAGCATGGCGGCTACATCTGGAAGGCAACCAAAGAGCTTTTGTCCGGCCTGACCGATGAAGAGCTGGCTGACCTTTCGGCTTCGCTGGAGAGGCTGCGGGAGATACTATCCCGGTTGCAGTAGCTAGTCCTTTCACAGCTACCCTGTCAACCTACCAGGATACGCTATGGCCATACTAAACCAGAGAAATCAAAACGTGCTCGACGACGACCGAATCGGGCGGCTGTTGCTTAAGCTGTCACTGCCCACCTTTTTCGGCATGTTCGTCATGACGCTCTACAACGTGGTGGACACCATCTTTATCGGCCACTACGTTGGGCCTCTGGGCATCGCCGGGCTTTCCATCGTCTTCCCCTTTCAGATGCTGTCGATAGGCATCGGCGAAATGACGGGGATGGGCGGGGCGTCACTGATTTCAAGGTCAATCGGAGCCGGTGACATAGCCAAGGCGGAGCGGACGCTGGGCAACGCCCTGACGGCTAATATCATTTTATCGATAACGCTAATGGTAGTCTGCCTGTCTATGCCCGACTTCTGGCTGCGGCTTATGGGCTCGTCGGAGACTATACTCCCCTACGCCCGGGACTACCTGACCATTATCGTCATCGGTATGCTCTTCATGACCTTTTCCATGGCCCTAAACAACCTGATAAGAGCCGAGGGCAACGCCCGCATACCGATGATTGGCATGATTATCGGGGCGGTAGCCAATATCATACTCGACGCCCTATTCATCATACCGCTGGGGATGGGTGTGCAGGGGGCGGCGCTGGCTACGGTGATAGCCCAAATGGTTTCCGTCGCCTTCTTTATGAGGTACTATTTCTCGGGGAAGAATTTCCTCAAGATTCATCTTAAAAACCTGGCTATCCAGTGGTGGATACTGAAGGAAATCCTGGCCATAGGGATTGCCTCTTTTTCCCGGATGGTGGCGGGGAGCCTTTCCGCCATGTTCGTCAACCGGATGCTCGTTTTCTACGGCGGCGACATGGCTATTTCCGCCTTCGGCATCATTCACCGCATAATGATGTTCGCCATTATGCCGGGAATCGTTATCGGCGGGGGTATGCAGCCGATTTTGGGCTTTAACTACGGGGCCAAGCGCTACGATAGAGCCATTAAGGCGATTCTAATCGCCATGGGCGCCGCCTTCGCCTGCGGGCTGTTTGTCTTCGGGGTTGTTTATTTCGCCCCGGAACCGTTTATCCGCATCTTCACCAATGACGCCGAGCTAATTGCCGTTAGCGCCTATGCCGCCAAGCGTATCTTCTTAGCCCTGTCCATTATTGGTATTATGATGGTCGGCTCCATCGTCTTCCAGTCCATCGGCAAGGCGGTCAAGTCGTTCATCACCTCTGTAGCCAGGCCCATTCTCTTCCTGATTCCGGTGGTGCTCATACTGCCCGACTTCCTAGGGCTGGAAGGGGTGTGGCTGGCCTTCCCTATCTCCGATGGGCTTACCCTCTTGCTAACCCTGACCCTCCTTATCCCCCAGTTAAGGGAGCTAAGGAGAAAGGACAGGCTAGTCAGGGAAATTCTGGTGGCACCCTGACCGGTACGGCTCTAGAAGTACATCTTGCCGGGGCCGACGCTGAAGTGGAAGATGGGCTTATCTATGCGGTGAAAGTATAGCGGGCAGTGCTGCAACCCCTTGGGGATAAAGACCAGGCAGCTCTTGTTGATGACATGCTTTTCGTCCCCCAGGTACAGCACGGCTTCGCCGCCTAGGTCATACATGTCTTTCGTGTCACTACCGAAAAAGCCCAGTATTTCGTCGTAATCGTGAGTATGAGCCTGCGGACCTAACTTCTCAATAGGAACATCGGGCGGAGGCTTCATTCCGGGCATCAGCCAGACGCACTCCATGTAGAAAGCGC
The DNA here is from genome assembly GCA_034409905.1 of Dehalococcoidales bacterium. Lineage (GTDB taxonomy): Bacteria > Chloroflexota > Dehalococcoidia > Dehalococcoidales > BS750m-G39 > E44-bin88. The sequence goes on from DAOUMR010000022.1 coordinate 33,733, forward strand.
CGTCGATGACCTCATTGTCCAGGTAAGCGACGCGGCCGGGAACCGGGCCCTTGGGACTCCATTCGGGCTTGACGATGTCCTTCTTGGGCTTATAGACAATATACTTCCCGTATTTCGATTCGGCCATTTTTAGCTCTCCTTTCTTTTAGCCCCTTCTTTTATACTCACGGGCAAAGAACATGTCGTGGAACAAGATAGGCTTATTGGGATTATTCACCTTCTTAAAGTTGAGCGGGCAATGTAACATCCCCGCGGGAATGTAGACCGTGGTAGCTGTGGTAAAAACGAACTTTTCCAGCTTTCCTGCCTCTTCCCCCAGCGTCAGCTCAACCTCTCCGCCGAGGTCCACCATATTTTTCATATCCCCACCGACGAAAATGAGGAACTGGTCAAAGTCATGAGCGTGGGTTTCCGAAATCATCTCGAAGGGCTCGGAAATAGGCCACCAGCTCAGCGAGAAACTCTTATTGCCCAAGCTCTGGTCGCTAACCAAGCCCAGAACCGGGCTTTGAACCTCGGTATGCCGCTGCTGTATATCCTCAGGGACTTTCATATTTCGCCTGATATATTTCTCTAGCTCTGATTTCATTGGTTCCTCCTTTCTTTTATAGCCATTCTCAAGGAACGGTTTTTCTATCCCGGGGGGAACAGCCAAAAATGAAGCTGCTGTCTCAGCTCATCTATCGTCCACCTGCCGCCGGACTTAGTCAGGGTCTTCGATATTCCGGGCTCTGCGTAAAGATTGATGACGGGGCCGCCCACGTTAAAGACCTGGCCGTTGATATCAGCCGCCTCGTCAGAGGCAAGGTAGTTCAGTAAAGGAGCTATATCTTCCGGGCCTGGCGTGTTTTCCAGGGCAAAGCTGAACTTCCTGTCCATCCAGGGACTAGCTTCCTCGGTCACGGCTTCATCGTAAGCCGCCAGCTCGAAAGCCGCCCGCGTCAGGGCAAAGGGGGCGAAGGCGTTGCAGGTTATACCATACTGAGCCATTTCTTTAGCCACCGCGTAGGTCAACCCCACCACCCCCGCGTTGGCGGCGCAGTACTCGGCGTGCTTGAGGACATCGCCCATAAACGCCCGAGAGGTGCAGTTGATTATCCGCCCCCACTTCTGCTTTATCATGAAGGGGACGGCGTGGCGTATGCAGTTGAAATAGCCCTTGGGTTTGGTAAGGGTAACCTTGTCCCAGAGCTCTTCGCTCATCTCCCAGAGAGGGCTGAAGCCGAAGGTGCCGGCGACATTAGCCAGGATATCGATTCTGCCGAAGCTATCGACCGCCGTTTGTATCAGCTTTTGGGCTGCCTTAAAATCGGAGATATCGCCGAAGCAGGGCATGGCTTCACCGCCCATTTTTTTTATTGCCTCGGCGGTGGTCTCCGCATCACCGGTTGCCTCCTGAGATTGCTTACGCAACTTTTCTCTTTGTTCCGGGGTCATTTGATTCAGAATGGAATCGTTCAAATGAACATAACCAGTAGACCCTGGGCGGCGGTTATTGGTCACCACCTTAGCCCCCTCCCCAGCCATGCCCAGAGCAACAGCCCGGCCGATTCCCTGCCCCGAGCCGGTGACTACGGCTACCTTGCCTTTTAACAAATCACCCATAGCTAACGCTCTCCTTCCCGTAGTGGTAACTGAAATTATGTGGAGTTTGGCGTTGTTAAACTTTGTTGCAGGCGACCTTGTGGCCACCACCAACATCGTGGAGTGTCGGCACTGTCTGGCTGCACTCCGGCATAGCCTCGGTGCAGCGCGTGTGGAATCGGCACCCAGGAGGGGGATTCATAGGCGAAGGCATCTCCCCAGCAAGTATTATCTTTTCCACCCCTTTTTCTTCATCCTCGGGCAAGGTCAGGATGGAAGCCGATATCAGCGCCCTCGTGTAGGGATGCAGAGGGTTCTCAAACAGCTCCTCGGCTTCACCGTATTCCACTATCTGCCCCAGATACATAATCGCCACGGTGTGGCTCATATAGCGCACTGTGGCCAGGTTATGGGCGATAACCAGATAGCTTAGGTTGTACTGCCCCTGAAGGTCTTTGAGCAGATTCATAATCTGGGCCCGAATCGAAACGTCCAGGGCCGAAACGGGCTCGTCCAGCACGACCAGGCTGGGGTTCAAGGCCATAGCCCGCGCCACCGCAATCCGCTGTCGCTGCCCTCCGCTGAACTCATGTGGGTAGTTCTCGGCATGTTCCGCACTTAACCCCACCTCCTCGAGCAACTCCGATACCCGCTCCCGAAGCTGCTGCTTCGTTTTCTTGGTGTTCACCACCAGCGGCTCGGCGATAATATCCCTCACCTTCATCCTCGGGTTCATGGAGCTCCACGGGTTCTGTTGCACCGAGCCCAACCGGGGCCGATATTCCGTCTTAAGTTGACGAGGAGAAAAAAGGCTGAGGTCTTTCCCCTCGAAGAGAATAGTCCCCGAGGTCGGCTTTTCCTGCAATAGCACCGCCTTAGCCGTGGTCGTCTTCCCCGCGCCCGACTCACCGACCAGGCTCAACGTTCTGCCCCGTTCTATGGTGAACGAAATGCCATCCACCGCCCTTACCCAGCCGACGGTGCGCTGGAGAAGACCCTTGGTAACGGGGTAGTACTTCGTCAGGTCACGCCCTTCCAACAGAACATCGGACATGAGCTATTTCACCTTCCAACATGATACGAAGTGTCCCTGACTGATTTCTAGCTCGGCGGGTTCTTGCTGCTGGCAAACATCTTCGGCAATGGGACAACGGGGGAAGAATCGGCAACCGGGAGGCAAATCCCTCAATGATGGAGGTTGCCCTTTAATCGAGTACAGCCGTTCATCTTTCTGGTCCAGTCGGGGCACAGAGTTCATCAGGGCGCTGGTGTAAGGATGTTTGGGGGCTTTGAATATTTCCCGTGTTGTCGCCGTCTCTACAATTTTACCGGCGTACATCACGGCTACCCGATGGCACATATTGGACACGACCCCGAAGTCGTGGGTAATAAAAATTATGGCTACATTGGTCTTCTTCTGGACATCCTTAAAGAGGGCTATGTATTGAGCCTGTATGGTGGCATCGAGGGCAGTGGTGGGCTCATCGGCGATGAGCAAACGTGGATGGCAGGACATGGCGATGGCTCCCACCGCCCGCTGTCGCATCCCACCGCTCAGCTGAAAAGGGTAATCCCGCATAACCACTTCGGGCGACGGAATCTTGAGTAAGCGCAGCGCCGAAAAAACCTCCTCGTCAACCTTCTCACCCTGAAGGCCCTGGTGCAACCGCACCGCTTCAGCTATCTGGTCGCCGATGGTGTAGACCGGGTTAAGCGATGTCATCGGGTCCTGAAGTATCATCGAGATAACTCGGCCGCGATAACTCCTCATCTCCTTCTTGTCCAGTTCCAGGAGATTGATCCCGTCCAGAATAATCTTGCCGCTGACGATCTTGCCCGCAGGCTCCGGAAGCAAGCGCAGAATCGACAGAGCGGTTACCGTCTTCCCACAAGCGGATTCGCCGACTAGCCCGAAGGTCTCTCCCTCACGCACATAGAAACTTACCCCGTCGACGGCCTTGACCACGCCCTTACGGGTGAAGAAATAGCTGCGCAGGTCTTCGACCTGAAGAAGAACCTTGTCGCTCATATTTGCCTCAGTCTCGGGTCCAGCTTATCGCGAAGCCAATCGCCCAAGAAATTACCCGCCAGCACCACCAGCCCGATGGCTAGACCGGGGAAGAAGGATATCCACCAAGATGAAGCTATGAGGTTTCTCCCGTCGTTGACCATGTTGCCCCATGATGCGGCCGGGGGCGGGATGCCGGCACCGAGGTAGCTCAAAACAGCCTCCGTCAGAATCACCATACCTACTGACAGCGTTACCATTATTATCAGCGGGTTGATAATGTTGGGGAAAATGTGTCGGAACATTATTCGGAGTGGGGAGGCGCCGATGATACGCGCCTGGGCTACGAAGTCCGCCTCTCGCAGTCTCAGGGCTTCTCCCCGTATCAAGCGGGCGTAGGGAGCCCAGCCGAGTATTGAAATCGCCAGCACAACGGTCCAATAACCCGGCCCGATGGTGGCGGCCAGGAGTAGCGCTATCAGAATGGCCGGAAACGCCAGGCTTATATCGGTTATACGCATCAAAAAGGCGTCGGTACGCCCTCCCAGATAGCCGGATATTATCCCCAGCACCGTTCCAATACTGGCGGTAATGGCGATTACTATTACCGAGACGCTGAGAGAAATCTGGGCGCCATAGATGACGCGGCTTAAGACGTCCCGACCGAGATTGTCTGTCCCCAGGAGATGGGAGGTACTGCCCCCTTCCAGAAAGAATGGTGGCATAAGCCTTTCCGACATAGCTATCTCGTCGTAGGGATAAGGCGCCAGTAAGGAAGCGAATATGGCCATAATCACCAGCAGGAGCAACACCGCCACCGGGATAATGAAGGTTAACTCAGTGAAAATAGACTTCCGTTTTTTCCCGCTTCCAACCTTGCCCCAATCTATGACTTTTGTCGTAGCCATACCTTTAAAATCCTACATCTGTTGATACCGTATCTGTGGGTCAATGTAAGCGTACAGGATGTCCACCAATAAGTTTATCAGGAGAACGGCAGAGCCTACTATCAGGACAATACCCTGCACTATCGGGAAATCACGGGATACCAACGCTTCGATAACTAACCTCCCGATGCCGGGCCAACCGAATACTTGCTCGGTAACTACCGCGCCGGTAATCAGCATAGCGAATATCATGCCCGCCGCTGTCAGCGGCGCTATCAAGGCATTTCTCAGGGCGTGCTTCCAGATAACTGTCTTCTCCGGAAGTCCCTTGATTCTGGCCATCTTGATGTACTCACTGTCGAGGACGTCCAGCATGCTGGAACGAACCAGGCGCAACATGCCCGGCAGCAGGAAAAAGGCCATTGTGGCCACCGGCAGCACATAGTGAGCGAAGCTACCATGGCCATAGGGCGGCAATATCTGCCAGTACACGGAGAAGACCAGGAGGGCCATTATAGCCACCCAGAAGCCCGGCAGAGCCTGCCCCAGGATAGCCAGGAACTTCACCCCGTTATCCAGCCAGCTATCGCGTCTGGTCGCCGCCAGAACTCCCAGAAAGAACGCCAGCAGCATACTGACAAGGAAGGAGGAGAGGGCTAAACTCAAAGTATTGGGCAGCCTCTCCATAATCATATCGGTTACCGGTCGCCTCTTGATGAGTGATTCGCCGAGGTCGCCCTGGGCCAGGTCGGTTATGAAAATCCAGTATTGTTCCGGTATTGACTTATCCAGGCCCAGATTGTGTCTTATACGGGCTATGTCTTCCTCGGTAGACGAAGCGGTTCTGAACAAGTCCGCGGGGTCTCCCGAAGCCCGTACCAGACCAAAGATCAATATCGAGATACCGATGAGGGCTACAAATGTCTGTAGCAATCGCACTATGATGAAACGCGTCATCGGCTATTTCCCTTAATAGTTAGAATGGCGGCTCATAGCCCTCATTGGTATTTCGGCAAAACGCATGCACGCATACTCCCAGATTTTTCACCATTATATATCTCTTACTGTTGAATTGCCAAACAGCCTCACTCGCCAGCAGACAGCTAATCTTCTTCAGACAAGGGTTATAGCAACCCTCTGACAGCTAAAAGAGCCTTTCTCTAAAAACTGTAGTCTTTTACCACAGGGGCTCCAGGGAGCGAACGTACGCTCCCCGGAACCCCATTGTTCAATCCTGCAGAGCAGCTATTGCTCTACTTTTTACTTTGGCGAAATGCCCGCATAAGCATCAGCAATGCTGATCCAAGAGCCGTAGCCGAAATCGCCGACCTTATCGCCCACGACCATCGGGGGCCATACCAAACAGACACCGAAGTTTATGAACAGCTCATCATGTACGTAAGTCTGGAATTCCTTCCAGTACTCTTCCATTAACTCGGGGTCAGTCTGGCTAACTGCCCTTTCATAGAGCTCCCCTGCATGCGCGTCGTTGCTGGTGCTGTGTACGCCACCCGGGACGAACATGTTGAATGAGTGATAGACATTGTTAGGCCAGGAGATATAGAATGCCCACGGGATAATGGCGCCTATATTATCGCCAGCCGGGTCGACCGCCCCGAAGAAGAACAGGCCGAGGTATTCAAAGGCGTCGACCATATGTATCTCGGTCTGGATGCCAGCCGCCGACCAGTAACCCTGGAGTACCTGCATCAGATCAGGCGTATATCCGGTGCCGACCTGGACGTATATATCAATTACCGGGTCATCGAAGGCGTCCGGATATCCGGCGTCAGCTAGCAACGATTGGGCCATAGCCAGATCGTATACTTCAGGCTGCCAAGAATCATCCCATCCCCAGGCACCAGGGTAGGTAAACCACCGGCCTCCCGGTTCGGCAAAACCCTGGAAGAAGGTCTCGCAGAGCTCCTCGTAGTCGATAGCATAGGCCAGGGCACGGCGGACGTTGATGTCATGCGTCGGTCCTGCTTCTGGCATCCAGGTGCCGGGCATACATAGCATCACTCCGTCAGGGTATGCAGGGTCCACCAATCTATAACCCTCATCCCGCAGCTCAACGATCCGGTCAAGGGTGATACCGGTGATGATATCAACCTCTCCTCGCTTGAGCATGGCAATCTGGGTCGCTTCCTCGGGGACGACATATTGAATAAGCTTCTCAAACTTGGGTACGGTGCGCCAGTGATTGGTGTTGGCCACGAATTCAACCTTTTCCCCAGACACGAAGCTCCCGTCGACGTATATCCAGGGCCCACTTCCGATGGGATGCTCGCGGAAATATTCTATCCCATTCGTCTCAATATAGTTCTTGGGCAGAACCCGCACGTCGGTAAAAATTATGGCCAGCGCCAACTCAGGCTCCGCGGACTTATAGACAAAAGTGGAGTCATCCGGGCAATACATGGTATCGAAGTTATAGCTTAAGTAAGGAGACCATGGGTTTGTCGACTCGGGGTCCTGCCAGTGGGCTACAGAGAACATGACGTCGGCGGAGGTAAGCGGGTCGCCGTTGTGGAACGTCACGCCTTCATGGACTTTGAAGGTCCAGGTCAATCCATCCTCGCTTATCGTATAGCTGCATACTCCCGCACAGATTTGAAAGTTCTCGTCCCACGTCAATATCGGGTCATATATGGACCAGCCGAAGAATGACTCCCCGATGATTGGGTCAAAGGTCTCATAGGAAAAAGAGGGCATTGAGACACGCAGGACGCTGCCGGCTTCCGGCCCCTTTTCGCCGCAACCGGTAAAGCACATTCCGGCGAAAAGGATAATCACTAAGGAAATAAATACAAATTTCTTCACTGTTAAAGATTCACCTCCTTTTGGATTGTTCAGAGAAGAGTTCTGTCCACTACGTCATATTTGCCTCCTTTCCCTAAATATAAGCGCTTAGTTTTAAAGCCCGTTTCCTAGCTTCAAAATTCGGGGAGGGCAGATTCTATTCTGGCTTTGGAGACACTTGGTTTGAGCTAAGCCCAATTATACTCTCATTATTCGGCTTGTCAATAGTTAGAAAAACGATTCAGGCTCACCCTCAGGGGTGAGCCTGTAGCCACGGTGACACAGGGCCGCGCCAGCCCTCAGATTCTGGCGGCAGGATTTGTTTATGTCAATAAGTACCATACTCCTTAGCCGCTTCCATCATAGCTCTCAGGTTATCCGGGTTCCCTTCCTCCACGCCGGCACTCCCCGTCAATATGTAACCGCCGCCTTTAGCGCAGCTCTCAATGAGCCGTCGGCATTGTTCCTTGACCTCCTGAGGAGTGCCGGTGCACAGCACCGAAACCGGCACGTTGCCGGCAATGCAGGCGGTATCGCCGAGCACCTTTTTCGCCTTAGCCATGTCCATGCGCTCGAAATACCACACTACCGAACTGCGGGGCATATCCTTGATAATCTCCAGTCGCGGCTCGTAGTCACCCTCGGCAAAGGGTATCGGCACCAGACCTTCGTTGATTAAGCCCAACATCACCTCCTTGAAGGTGGGCCAGTAGAAGGTCTCGAACTGCTTATTGGACATGAAGCCGCCCGTGCCTTTATGCAGCGGCATGAATATAATCGGGCAGCCCAAGTTGTCAGCCGCACTTACGGTTTCGTTAATAGCGATGGGCACCAGCCTTTCCATAGCCTTTTGCAGCTTATCGGGCCGGCGGAACATATCCATCATTATCCCAGAAGTGCCCCTGAGCATATCGCCGATAAAGTCGTAAGGGGCGCCGTTCATGCCGCCCCAGATGGAGGGGTAACCGGCCTCAAGCGCCGCCTGGCTGACCTCGGCAACAGCATCCATCCACCGGTTACACTCCTGGCCGGCCTCAAGCAGGGTCTGGTAGGCTTTGCGGATATCGGGGTTGCCGAACTGGCTGATATACCACACCGGTATGCCGACGAAGGCCGTCATCGGACCCATCTTGCTCCAGGGGGCCAGAGCGCCCACGGAACGGGGCAAAAAGTATCTCATCAGGTAATCGGCGGGGTCTCTAATAAGGTCGTCGTATTCCTCGGGCGGCATATATTCGCCTTCAACGAACTGGTAGCTGGGGCAGTCATCGGCCAGGCCGTGCCCGGGCCATTTCATCAGCTTGTAGTCAATCATGTCCACCACCCTGCCGGGAAAAACGAGGCCGGGGCCGCCGAACGAGTCCATATCGCCGAACTCGTTCATGAACTTCAACCACGACTTCTTCAGGGCATCGTAGTCATACATGACATCCTTCAGGGTATAGCCGGAATAATGGGCCGGGTAGAAGGCGGCGGGCAACATAACCGGCACGCGGTCGGGTTCCTCAAGCTTGATGGCTTTAATGAAACGGGTTACCCGTTCCTTGTAAAGCTTTTCCGCCTGGGGAGAGACGAATTTTATATCGTGCGAAAGCCACTTCTTAAACCGCTCCTCCCGTTTTTCCTGCCAGGATAGCTCTTCCCATTTCTTTTCCATCTTTAGTTGCCACCTATCCATTTTTTAGCCAGGAAAACCGCCGCCATGGCGTCCTTGCCGTAGGCGTCGGCTTTGGCGTATTTCACGACCTCATCATCCATCTGACCGCCGCCAATCATAATCTTCATTTTATACCTGATGCCAGCCGCCTCCAGAGCCCCCACCGTATCCTTCATGGCATCAAAGGCGAGGGTTAAAAATCCGCTCAAGCCCAGCACCGGGGCTTTGGTCTCCTTCATCTTTTCGACAAACTTCTCGACAGGAACGTCAACGCCCAGGTTATAGACCTCAAAACCGTTGACACTGAGCATAAACTCGACGATGTTCAGGCCGATATCGTGAATGTCACCGGCGACGGTGCCGATAACCACCTTGCCCAGGTGCTTGGTCTCGCCCGACTTGACGAGGTGGGGCTTGACCAGCTCGGTTATCTGCTTGAGCAGCTCGCCGGAATAGACAAGCTCGGGAATGAAGTACTTACCATCGGCGAAGCGGCTGCCGACTACCTCCATAGCTTTGCGGCTGTCTTCCAGGATAGACAGTGCCTCTTCGCCGGCTTCAAGCCTCTGTTTGACCAGCTTGATAACTTCATCTTCTTCCAGGTCAGCTAGCAGTGTAATAAAATCTTTAGGCATACGTTTATCCCCTTAAGTTTTATTAATTAATAAATAGACTCCAGCCAGAATGGGAAGGTGCAATCAGGGCGAGTATAACTAATGCTTACCTAAAAAGTCAATAGTTTATTTCGGGGCATCCAGCCCCCACATCTTAAAAAGCTCCTGGTAGAACGGGGGTTGGGGGAAATCAGGCGTCATTTGCATGTTAAGATGGGTATAGCCCAGTTTTATCCCTTCAAAAAACCTGAGCCCCGTTATCAACTCTTCCAGTTTAGCCGCGGGCACGGAGAAGATAATCTCGTCTTCCCCGGCCATCGCCCGCTCGTACTCACCGGGGTCGGGCAAAGTGATGCGGTATTCTCCGCTCTTTATGACGGGCACGACGGAATAGACGCAGGAGTCTATGGGGTCGAACTCGGACTTCACCAGGTTACCCTCTTTATACTTAGTCGCCATCAGCATGCTGCGCAGCTGCGCGGTATTGGAATAGATGAGCACTATATCCGGCTTGAAGCTGGCGGTTTTCAAGGGCGCGGTGAGGATGCCGATGTACTTCCCGTATTCCAGGCGGGGAAAGGTCTTGACCATCTTCTTAGCCGCCTTCATGTTCTCTACGATATAATACATCGGGGAAATGGTCTTTTCGTCGAAGGGCGGCACCAGCCCGTAGCCGATTAGAGGCGCCCAACACCAGTTATCCTCTTTGAGCATGGCTATCGTCTCCCCCTTGCGGCGGGTCAGGGCAAAGACCTGGCACTGGGCGAGGTGATGACCGCGGTCTCTCTTGGGCCTGATGGCTTCCTTAGGGATATCGGCTTCCTTTTCTAGCATCTTCACCGCTATCGGCGACGTCCTCAGTAGCAGCATCTTCTCCAGTTCCTCCCCGTAGCTGTTGAACTCGGCTATTGTCGTCATGCACCTACCTCCTGTTCGTTATGGGGCTATTATGAATAAAAAAACGCCGTTTTGCAAAATTTTCGGGCAATCTGTGATATGATATAACAGCTAAGACACGAGATACGGCTAAAGATAAGAACGGAAAAGGAGGTATTGATGAGACCAGAGGAGCAATACTGGAATCCAGTCCTGGAGACATTGCCGCGCGAAAAACTCCAGCAGCTACAGCTAAAGAAGTTCCAGAAAATCCTCAGCTGGGCTTATGAAAATTCGCCCTTCTATCGTAGCCTCTATCGGAAAGCCGGCCTTGAGCCCGGCGATATTAAAACACTTGATGATGTACGGAAAGTCCCCAAGACAGAAAAGTCAATGCTGAGAGAGGCACAGGGCAGAGAGCCTTACCCTTACGGCACTATCCTTTCGGTACCCCTAGAGCAAGTAACCGAATATCGCCAGACCAGCGGCACCACCGGTCAGCCCGTCTATCACCCCGAGAGCTGGCAGGACTGGGAATGGTCAGCCGAGTCATGGGCTTACGCCCTGTATGCGCAGGGCTATCGCGACTACGACAGGGTATTCTTGCCCTTTGGCTACAGCGTTAACATAGCCTTCTGGGCAGGTCATTACGCCGCTGAGAAAATAGGTTGCGAGGTCATTCCCGGCGGTGTGCTTGATACCGAAGCCAGGATACTAAAGATGAAGGAGCTGAGAGCCACCGCTTTTATGGCCACGCCGACCTACATTTTAGGCATGGCTGACACCGCCAGAAAAATGGGCATAGAACCAACCAAGGATTTATATATAAAGAAAATAACGGCGGCGGGCGAGCCGGGGGCTTGTATCCCCGCCACCAAAAAACGCATGGAAGAGATGTGGGGGGCCAAGGTGTATGACCAGGTTGGCGCCACCGAGATAGGGCACTGGGGTTTTGAATGCCAGGCCCAGGCAGGACTGCATATTCTTGAGGCCTTCCATCTGGTTGAGATAGAGGATATCGAGACCGGCGCCGCTATCACCAGGCCCGGCAAGAAGGGCAGCATGGTGGTTTCTACCTTTGACCGTTTTGCCCACCCCTGCATCAGATTTGACTCCAAAGATATCATCGAATGGAACCCGATAGAGCGATGTGAGTGCGGGCGAACCTTCAGGCTGCTAAAGGGCGGCGTTGTTGGCCGGGCTGACGACATCACCAAGGTGAAAGGGGTACTGCTAGCACCAACGGCTATTGAGGAGGTGGTGAGGAGTATTCCAGAGCTGGGCGACGAATATGAGGTGATTGTCAGCAAGAAGGGCGATATTGACGATATAACCCTGAAAGTGGAGATAGCCCCCGATTCCAAACATAATATCGAGGCGGTTGAACAGAAGCTGGTTCAACAGCTGAGACTGAAGACCGGCCTCAGGTATAACCTGGAGTTTCATGACTTTGGTACCTTACCCAGGTACGCTGCCAAGGCCAAGAGGTTTAAGGACCTGAGGCACAAGGAGTAATAAGATGAAAAACTACAAAATAGATGATATGACCCAAAAGATCCAGGCATTGAAGCAGACCGCCACCGAGCTCAAGCGTATTTCGGGAGGAATTCAGGCGGTGGACCGTAATGTTGACCGCATACTGGCCAGTATCAAGATGCTGGAGATAAACATCAGCGACCTGAGCGGCATTATTTAGAAAGCGAAGCCATCTCCAGCAGGCGTTCAGCCTCCGGAATCTGTTTCTTGGACAGGTTGAAACGGGCTATTCGTTCTTTTTCCGACGGGCCGGAGAGGTGAAAACTCAGCCGCCACTGGAAGAAGCGGCGCGTTAGCTCAGCAGAGGCGATTTCGTCATAAGGTATAGCGAAGTTTCTGCGATTGGCGCTGACCAACTCGTCTGGGGTCATTCCCTGCAGGTTACGGCGTTTTCCCTTAGCGGCTCGCTGCCGGTCGAGCTCATCTCTACCCGCCGACCAGAGGCCGCCCACGAACATAGGCC
>DAOUMR010000023.1:0-5790 GCA_034409905.1 Dehalococcoidales bacterium
AACAGGTAATTGCAAACATACTCACCGAAAAAAGGCTTACAATTGGAATCGCCGAATCCTGCACAGGTGGACTGATAACCAGCAGGCTAACAGATATTCCGGGATCTTCGGCATATATGCTGTGCGGTGTAGTTTCCTATTCAAATGAGTCTAAATGTTCTGTCCTGAGAGTTGATCCTGAACTTATCCGGCATTACGGTGCTGTGTCGTCCGAGGTAGCAGGGGCAATGGCGGAAGGAGTGCGAAAAGTTGCCGGGAACAGCCGCCTTGGAGGTAATATAGTTAATCATCCCCTTGGTCGGGGCGAAGACGGTATCCGAGGAGAGATTGATAATCTTGCCCTTGTTCTGCTCCTTCATGTAGGGGAATACGGCCTTGGCGCAGAGCCAGGCACCCTTAGCCCCCACCGCCAGCGCCTTGTCCCAGTCATCTGGCTTAACCTCGTGGAAAGGATTTCGGCCCACGCCGTAATAGAAGGCGGCATTGTTGACCAGGATATCAATCCTGCCGAATTTCTTAAACGCCTTCTCGGCCATGGCTATGGTGCTGGCCTCGTTGGTAACGTCAACCTCTACCGTCATCCCGCCCTTGGCCTCTATATCCTTAGCCGCCTGCTTGGCCTCGTCGGTATCGAGGCGGTGCGCCGCCATCACTACCTTGGCTCCCTCTTTGGCCAAGGCGAAGCAAAAGGCCTTGCCCAGGCCCTTGGCGCCACCGGTGACGATAGCCACCTTTCCGTCTAACCTGCCCATCTTTGCCTCCTTCGTTTTTGGAAACTATGCCCACCCCCACCGATTCGGTGACTAAAGCGGGGAGCGGGCAAATTACGATAAATTGTCCCTTATGATAGCATAGATAGCTCGGCTATTACCAGCCTGCCGGGCTTTATGGCTGGGCTTGCTCCGGCTGGCGCTGGCGGAAGCTTTCCACATAGCGCCGGGCGTATTTATCGTGGGCCATAACCAGGTCGGCGGCGAGGACGGCGGGGCGTATTTTCTTAACGTCGACAATGACGCAGGTCACGCCCGCGGCGATGACGGCGGCGGCGAAGGCGTTATTGAGCAGCTCGCGGTCGGGCAGCCCGAAGGACATGTTGCTCACCGCCAGCGTCATGTTGACCCCCAGCTCCTCCTTAATGAGCTTAATCGTCCCCAGCGCTACAATGCCCGAGTTGGTTTCGGCGCCTACCGCCAGGCTCAGACAATCAATGACGATATCCTCGCGGGGGATGCCCATCTTTTCGGCGCGCTCTACTATCTTTTTAGCCACGGCCAGTCTCTTCTCGGGGGTCTTGGGGATGCCTTCTTCGTCCTGAACCAGCCCGACGACGGCGGTGCCGTGCTTCTTGACAATGGGCAGTATCTTGGCCAGGGAGTGTTCCTCGCCGGTGACCGAGTTAATCAGCGGCTTGCCTTTGTATACCTTGATAGCCGCTTCTAATGCTTCGGGGACGGCGCTGTCGATGCAGAGGGGCAGGTCCGAGCTTTCCATCACCGCCTTGACCGCCTTGGGCAGCAGGGCGGGCTCGTCGATACCGAATATGTTCACATTAACGTCCAGGATATCGGCGCCGGCCTCGGTCTGGGCCTTGGCTTCCTGGCGCACGATATCAAGGTTGCCCTCTTTTAGGGACTCGCCCAGCTTCTTCTTACCCGAAGGGTTAATGCGCTCACCGATGAGCACCGTGGGCCTGTCGCCGCCGATGATGACCTCTCTGGTGGCGCTGGTTATCTTCGTTTCCATAGCTTCACCTTCCCTCTATTATTTCACTAATGCCAACCAGCCTGTCTCTAATGCCAGCTGTATTTGACCATAGGCGCTTTCGGGTCGGCGGTCCACTCCTGCGCGGGCGCCGTCGTATATCTTGACGTCGGTATATCCCAAAAGCCTCCGCATCAGAAAGCACCAGGTGCTGGAGTAGCCCCCGACACCGCAATAGACAATGATTTCCCGGGACTTGTCCCGCCCGACGACCCCTGATGCAATCTCTCTGATTTCCCTGATGCTCTTATAGGTCCCTTCCTCGGTCCAGATCCAGGGGGCGGGTAAACAGCTGGCGCCGGGAATGTGGCCCGGTCTATCGGTAAAGAGGTCCTGGGTTACCCCGAAGAACTCGTCAGGGGTTCGGCTGTCAATGACGGCCGACTTTCCCAGCTTGCTCTGGACGTATTCCTTGGTGACGAACAGCGCCTTATTCAGCTCGCCTTTATAGACCAGCGGCCTCGGCTTGACCGCTTTATCGGACAACGGTTTTTTCTCTTTGAGCCACTTGTTGTAGCCGCCGTTGAGAATAGCCACGTTATTAAGCCCGGCATACATCAGCGTGCAGGCTACCCGGGTGGCATCGGCGATGTCATGGGGTATATCCACCTTGTTAGCCACCACCACCCGCGAATCGCCCTTTATCCCGACAGCGCCGATGATTTGGAACAGCGTCTTAACCTCGGGCAGCTCCAGCAGGAGACCCTTCCGGGTTACCGCCCAGGAACGGAAGGGGGCGTTTACGGCGCCGGGAATGTGCCCTGCTTTATAGCTGTCGCTGGTCCTGATATCGAGTATGACCAGTTTCGGCTCTTTGAGGTTATTGGCCAGCCAGTTTGTGGAAACAAGAGGAGCTATCGTCCTCGCTTCAACCAATTTTGGTTCTCCTGCCTTCTTTGAGGCGGAACTTCCCCAGGTAGCTTGCCTGCATAAAGGTCTTATTAAAGCCGGGGACGCTGGCCAATTCGATATAGTTTACCCTTGAGACTATCTTCTGGGCGGCGGTTCGCTTGGTGCGCGAGATTAGCGCCAGCCTGGCGCCGGTGCCGGCGGCGTTGCCCACCTGCTGGAAGCGCTCCAGGGGGAGGGTGGGCAGCATGCCGATAGCCATGGCGCTGGCGACATCGATATAGGTGCCGAAGGCGCCGGCGATTATCACCCTGCCGATTTTCTCTTCACCGTAGCCGTTGGCTTCCAATAGCGCCTGAATGCCGGTGCGGATAGCCGCCTTGGCCAGCTGTATTTCGCGCACGTCCTGCTGGGTAATGACGATGTCCCGCTTGACGTCCTTCTTCTCCTTGTTGCCGACGAGGATGAACTCCAGGTGCTTATCGCCCTGGCGCACCCGTTTGTGTTTTGAGTCCATCCTGCCCCCCTCCTCCAGCACCCCGGCCAGGTAGAGCTGAGCCACGGTGTCCAGGATACCCGAGCCGCAGATGCCGATGGCGGGCTTATTGTCGATGGTCTGGTATTCAACCTTGTTATTCACGATGCGCAGCCGTTCAATAGCGCCGCTGGCGGCGCGCATGCCGTCCTTGATGTGCCAGCCCTCGAAGGCGGGCCCCGAGGCGCAGGAGGTGGTCGTTATCTTATCCTTATCAATCAGCGAGACCTCGGTGTTGGTGCCGATATCGATGGCTATGGTTATCTCTCGCTTGCCGTTTAAGGTCGCCAGCAGGACGGCGGTGTGGTCGGCGCCGACGAAGGCGGCGATGTTGGGCAGCAGGTGCAGATAAGCCCCGGGGGCGATTTTCAGCCCCAGTCGGCTGGCTTTGATGTCTATGGCCCGGCTCACGGCGGGGACAAAGGGCGCCAGCGCCAGCTGCTTTACCGAAAGCCCGGCCAGCAAATGGTGCATGGCGGTATTGCCTACGAGTACGGCGTCAACGATATCCCCGACCTTAGCCTTAGTTTCGGCGCAGAGGTCAGCCGCCAGCTTGTTTAAGGCCCTGACCACCAGCCTCTGAAGCTGGGCGGCTTTGGCCGCCGATTGCGTGGCGTAGGCGATGCGGCTGATGATGTCCTCGCCGTAGCTTATCTGGGGGTTGCTCACCCCTTTGACCGCCAGGGTCTGGCCGCTATCGAGGTCGACCAGGTAGCCCGATATCTTGGAGGTGCCCAAATCTACCGCCAGCCCCAGCTGGCGGCTGGGCCAGGGGCCGAAGGCGATTAGCTCGTTTTGGCGTACTGAAGCCCGGCACTGCCAGCCCCAGGAGCGCAACTTTGGCGATAGCTGGCTTAGGGCCCCGATGTCGATGGTGTCGCAGCGTAACTTGTGCTGGCGGTTTATGGCTTTGAGCACCCGGTCGGCGTCGGCCTGGGCGTCTTTAAGCGTCGGTGCTTTAAGCTTAAGCTGGTAGGGTAAAACCACGGGCTCGGGCTTAACGCCTATCTCCTGCCCCTCGGTCTGCACCCGCTGGGTGGTGGTCAGGGAGGTGGGGGGGATGCCCACCTTGCCGTCGCTGGTGGGGTAGGTCTGGCAGGCCAGGCGCCAGCCTTCCCTAATCTCCTGGCGGGAGTAGGCCTTGAGCTCGCTGGCGGTGGGCTTGGAAAAGGTGCCCTCCACTATTTGAATGCGGCAGGACTGGCAGTTGCCCTTGCCGCCGCAGAGGCTGATAATGCCGATGCCCGCGCTCTGGGCGCAGGCGAGGAGAGACTCGTCGGCGCGGCAGCGCCCGCTCAAGCCCAGGGGCTCAAACTTTATCTTGTAAGTTTCCATCTCCAGGTTCTATCGAAATGCGCTTCAGCTCTTCTTGTCCTTCTGGGTTCCCTTCCAGTACTTGTCCCTCAGCTCGCGCTTTAGAATCTTGCCTGCGGGGTTCTTGGGCAGGGCATCGACAAACTCAATCGATTTCGGCGTCTTATAGCCGGCAATGCTCTTCTTGCAGAAGGCGATAATCTCCTCGGCGGTGGCTTCTTTGCCTTTCTTGAGGGCGATGACGGCGTGGACCTTTTCCACCCAGTATTGGTCGGGGATGCCGATGACGGCCGCCTCCAGGATGGCGGGGTGGCGGTAGAGGACCTCCTCCACCTCCCTGGGGTAAACGTTTTCGCCGCCGCTGATAATCATGTCCTTCTTGCGGTCGGCGATATAGATATAGCCCTCCTCGTCGTAGTAGCCCATGTCCCCGGTGTGGAGCCAGCCGTCAATCAGGGTCGCCTTGGTCTCCTTGGGCTTTTTCCAGTATTCGACCATGGTATGATTGCTGCGCACGGTTATCTCGCCCACCTCCCCGGGCCCCAGGTCTTTGCCTTTATTATCGAGGATTCTGACCTGCACCCCGATATCGGGCCGGCCCGCCGAAGCCAGCTTCTTCTGTTGTTCGGGAGGCTTATCGAGCACGTTGTGGTCTTCTTTGGATAGGTGGGAGATGGCGGGGCCGCTCTCGCTCTGCCCGTAGCCCTGGGCGAAGATGGGCCCGAAGACCCTCATCCCGTCTTTGAGCACTTTCTGAGGCATGGGCGAGGCGCCGTACCAGAAGAACTGCAACGAGCTGATATCGTATTTCTTGAGGTCGGGCAGGTTGAGGATAGCCGCCAGGTGGGTGGGCACGGTGTCCATGTGGGTGGCTTTCTCCCGATGGATAATCTCCAGCGTCTCGCTGGCGTCGAAGAACTTGACGATAACGTTACAGCCCGCGGTGTAGAGCGAAGAGCGGAAATGGGTGTTGCCGGCGATATGGAACAGGGGCGTTATCTGAATGCGCTTGTGTCCTTCCTGCAGGCTCATGTCTATGGCCAGTATCTTGGAGTCTTCGATAAAGCGGCGCTGGCTATAGAGCGCGCCGCGGGGGACACCGGTGGTGCCGCTGGTGTAGATAATGCAGATAGGGTCGTCCTCGCTCGGGTCGATATCGGGCTCCTCGCCCGAGTTGGCTTTGAGGATGTCGTCATAGGCGGTCATGCCCTCGGCGGCCGTCTCCAGCGAAATCCAATTCTTGACCCTGGGCAGGCGTCCTTTAAGGGCATTGGCGACCTCAATCAGCTCCTTGCCGACAAAGATGGTTTCGGTTTCGGAGTAGTTGATGA
>DAOUMR010000024.1:0-7733 GCA_034409905.1 Dehalococcoidales bacterium
GATTTTCTCACTCCGGGAATCTGCCCGGCCAGGGCCAGCTTCCGAAAACAGATTCGGCATAAGCCGAAGCGGCGAATATAGGCCCTGGGCCTGCCGCAGAGCAGACAGCGGTTATGCTGCTGCACCTTGTATTTGGGCGCTCGCTTCGACTTTTCGACTTTTGACTTCTTGGCCATTCTTACTCCGTTTTAGTCCCGGACAAAGGGCATGCCCAACAACTCCAGCAGCTGCCTGCCTTCGTCGTCGGTCTTAGCCGTGGTGCCGATAGACACCTCCAGCCCCCTTACCTTTTCTATTTTATCGTACTCCATTTCGGGGAAGGCGACCTGCTCCTTAAAGCCCAGGGTATAGTTGCCCCTCCCGTCGAAGGAATCGCGGGAGACCCCGTGAAACTCGCGTAGTCGGGGCAGGGCAATATTTACCAGCTTATCGAAGAAGTGATACATGCGCTCCCCGCGCAGCGTCACCTTCATGCCGATGGTCATCCCCTCTCTTAAGTGGAAGGCGGCGATGGACTTCCGGGAGCGGATGGTAATGGGGTGTTGCCCCGTAATAGCGGCTAAGTCTTTTTCCGCCGACTCCAGCGCCTTGGCGTCCGAAATCGCCTCGCCCAGGCCGATATTCAGCACCACCTTCTCCAGGCGCGGTACCTGCATCACGTTCTTATAGCCCCTCTTCATCAGCTCGGGCACGACCTCGTTCTTGTATTTTTCTTTAAGCGCCGACATCTAATCAAGCACCTCCCCACAAACACGGCAGAAGCGGACCTTGCGGCCATCGGCCAGAAAGCGGGAGCCCACCCGGGCTGGCTTGTTGCACTTACCGCATATCAGCATAACGTCCGAGACGTGAATCGTCGCCTCGCGCTCGATGATACCCGCCTGCCTGACGGCCCCCCGGGCGCGGCTGTGCTTCTTGACGAAGTTGATGCCCTCCACCAGCAGCCGTTCCTTCCTGGGGTAGGCAAAGCGCACCCGCCCCGTCTTCCCCTTGTCCTTGCCGGCGATAACCAGCACATTATCGTTCTTTCTGATGTTCATTCTTACACTACCTCGGGCGCCAGCGAGATTATCTTGGTGAAGTCCTTATCCCTCAGCTCTCTGGCTACCGGCCCGAATATCCTCGTCCCTTTCGGGTTATTCTTATCGGTTAGAATGACGGCGGCGTTCTCGTCGAACCTGACGTAAGAGCCGTCAGACCGCCGACTGGGCTGGACACAGCGGACAACCACCGCCCTGACCACCTCCCCCTTCTTGACCACCCCTCTCGGCGTCGCCTTCTTCACCGAGGCCACGATAATATCGCCCACGCGTGCGTATTTGCGCCTGGTGCCGCCCAGGACGTTGATGCACATTATCTCCTTGGCCCCGGTGTTATCGGCCGCTTTCATTCTGGTATAGGCTTGAATCATAATCTACTCCGAGCTCTCTTCCTCGGTTTTTTCCTCTTTGCTTTCTTCCTTAGTCTCTGCCTTAGCCTTTTCCTTAGCCTCGATCTTGGTCTCCTCTTTTAGTTCCTCGGCAGCTTCGGCTTTAACCTTAGCCTCGGCCTTCGCTTCCTTAGCCTTCTTCTCGGGTATAACCCTCTCCAGGTCTTCCCGGGTTATCTCTTCAGGCGAAACCTCGACCACCTCTCCCTTGGCAATGATTTCCGCCACCCGCCACCGCTTCTCCCGGGAAAGGGGACGGGTCTCGATGATTCTGACTTTATCCCCAATCTGGCACTCGTTTTTCTCGTCGTGAGCCTTATATTTAACCACCCGCTTGATTATCTTCTTGTATAGCGGGTGCCGCTTGGGGCCGGATACCTCCACCACCACCGTCTTATCCATGCGGTTGCGCACCACCTGCCCCAGCCTGACTTTACGCTTGGTCTCTTCAGCCATTAGCCTGTCTCCAGCTCTCTTTCCCTGATGACGGTCTTAATTCTAGCAATCTGCTTTCGGGCCCGGGCAAGCTCGCGGTGATTGACCAGCTGCTTGGTCTCCAGGCGAAAGCGGAGGTTAAACAGCTCCTGATGAGCCTCCTCCAGCTGCTTGGCCAGCTCCTCTTTGCCCAGGGCGCGAATCTCCTCTAGTTTCACCCGGCACTCTCCTCATCGCTGGCGGCACCGGTATCTCTAGCCACAAACTTGGTGCTTATGGGCAGCTTGTGCGCCGCCAGGCGCATAGCCCCCTTGGCTACATCTTCGCTCACGCCACCCATCTCAAAGAGCATCCGCCCCGGTTTGACCACCGCCACCCAGTGGTCAGGGGCGCCCTTGCCCCCACCCATCCGGGTCTCGGCGGGCTTCTTGGTCACCGGTTTATCGGGGTAGATGCGCACCCAGACATTGCCGCCGCGGCGAATGTAGCGGGTAATCGCCCGCCTGGCCGCCTCAATCTGGCGGCTGGTAATCCAGGCCGATTCCTGAGCCTGCAGGCCGAAATCGCCGAAGTCAACGCTATACCCCGTCTGGGCGCGGCCCCGGCGGTGTCCCTTATGACTCTTGCGGTACTTAACCCTCTTGGGCTGTAGCATCTTTCTCCTCTTTATCCTCGGCTACGGGGGCTTTCTCCCCGGTGGTCTTCTTGGTCTTACGCTTGGTCGTTTTCTTCTCCGCTTTAGGAGGCTCTGCTTCCTTCTCTGCCGCCGGAGCCTTCTTTGGCTTAGCGGCTTTCTTGGCCGCCTTTTCCGGCTTTGCTTCGACGACTGCTTTCGCCTTCGCCTTTGGCTTTTCCTCAGCGACCGCTTTTGCCTTCGCCTTTGGCTTTTCCTCGACGACCGCTTTTGCCTTCACCTTAGGCTTTTCCTCGACGACCGCTTTCGCTTTCGCCTTCGGTTTTTCCTCGGCGGCCGCCTTCGCCCTTTCTCTCTTCGGCGGCGCTACCGGGGGCTTGGCCGCCTCTTCGGCGGCTTCGGGGGCTTCCTCAGCCTCGGGCCGGGTGGTCTCGGGGAGAATATCGCCCCGATAGACCCAGACCTTGACCCCGATTCGCCCCAGCGTAGTGCGTGCCTCGGTAAATCCGTAATCGATATCTGCCCGCAGCGTATGCAGGGGCACCTGCCCCTGGTGCATAACCTCGCGGCGGGCTATCTCGGCACCACCCAGCCTGCCCGAGCAACTGATTCTCATGCCCTTGGCTCCGGCCTGCATGGTGCGGAACATGGCCTGCTTCATCGCCCGACGGAAAGCCACGCGGTGCTCGATTTGCTCCGCCACCGCCTTGGCTACCAGATAGCCGTCCAGCTCGGGCTGCTGGACCTCCAGGATGCTCAGTTGAATCCTCTTGCCGATAAGCTCTTCAAGTTTAGCCCTCATCTCATCGACCCGCTGCCCTCCTCGCCCGATGACGACGCCGGGGCGGGCGGTATGGATGGTTATGGCGACTTTATTCGCTTGGCGCTCGATTTCGACCAGGGAAATGCCGGCTTCGGCATATCCGGCGGCAATCGCCTTCCGAAGCTTGAGGTCTTCCTGCAGGAAGTCGAGGTAGTTATCCTCGGCAAACCACTTGGCCTGCCAGTTGCGGACGACCCCTAGCCGGAAACCGAACGGGTGGACCTTACGACCCAATTACTCTTCCTCCTCAGCGACGACGACGGTAATATGGCTGGAACGCTTAAGGATACGGCTGGCTCGCCCCCTAGCCCGGGCGCGAAACCGCTTTAGCGTCCTGCCATCACCGGTGAAGATATTCACAATCCTCAAGTCGGCTGGTTCCATCTGAAAATTATTCTCGGCGTTAGCCGCGGCTGATTTTACCACCTTGGCCACCACGCGGGCGGTGGGGGTGGGCGTGAACTTGAGCAGGGTTAGTGCCTCGTCCACCTTCTTGCCCCGCACCATATCCACCAGCGGGCGTACCTTGCGCGGCGATATGCCGGTTTCTTTAGATACAGCTCTTACTTCCATTTATTCTCTTAAGGCCTCTGCCTCAGCTGGGTCACCTTCTCCCCCCTGGAGCCGTGGCCCCGGAAGGTTCGGGTTATGGCGAACTCGCCCAACTTGTGCCCCACCATATTCTCGGTGATGAAGATGGGCACGTGCCGCCGCCCGTCGTGGACGCCGATGGTAAGACCCACCATCTGGGGCAGGACGGTAGACCAGCGTGACCAGGTCTTTATCACCGCCTTCTCCCCGGAGCGGTTCAGCGCCTCCACCTTCTTGAGCAGCTTGGCGTCAATCGCCGGACCCTTTTTGGTTGACCTCGACATTATGTCACTTCCCCCTACGCTTGACAATCATCCTGTCGGAAGCCTTGGCCGGGCGCGTCCTGTAGCCCAAAGCCGGCTTACCCCAGGGTGTCTTCGGTCCGGGCAGGCCGATGGGGGCTCTACCCTCCCCACCCCCGTGGGGGTGGTCGCGGGGGGTCATCGCCGAACCCCTGACCGTAGGCCGCCAGCCCATCCAGCGCTTGCGGCCCGCCTTGCCCAGATTAACACTACGATGGTCTATATTACCCACCTGGCCGATAGTGGCCAGGCAATCGATACTGAGACGCCGCACCTCACCCGAGGGCAGGCGCACCAGGGCGTAGTTACCCTCTTTAGCCATCAGCTGGGCGGCGACGCCGGCGCTGCGCACCAGCTGCCCTCCCTTCCCCACCTCCATCTCGATGTTGTGTATCACGGTGCCCGTGGGGATTTGCTTCAAGGGCAGGGCGTTGCCCGGTTTGACCTCAGCATCGGCACCCGACTTTATGCTGTCGTCCACCTTAAGCTCGTTGGGGGCGAGTATATAACGCTTGTCCCCATCGGCATAGTGGATGAGAGCGATACGAGCCGAGCGATTGGGGTCGTATTCAATGGCGGCCACGCGGCCCGGGACGCCCGGCTTATCGCGCTTAAAGTCCAGCACGCGTAAGCGTCGCTTGGCGCCGCCGCCGCGGTGACGCACCGTTATCTTTCCCTGGTTACTCCGTCCCGCCTTCCTCTTTTTGGGCGCCAGCAGAGACTTCTCCGGCTTAGCCTTGGTTATTTCCTCAAAGCTGGAGCCGGTCATGCCCCGCCTGCCGGGAGATGTGGGACGATATTGCTTTAGCGGCACCTAGACCCCCTCAAAAAGTTCTATTTTATCTCCGGGTTTAAGCGTGACGACCGCCTTCCTCCAGGACGGAGCCTCCACCTTTCTCCCCCGCATCGTCCGCCTCCGCCCCGGCACCGTTATCATGTTGACCCGGGTTACATTCACCTTAAACGCCTTCTCCACCGCCAACTTGACCAAATCCTTGTTCGCCCCCTCGGCGACCTCGAAGGCGTATTTGCCCTGAGGCGCCTGGATGGCGGTATTCTTCTCCGTTATCAGGGGACGGCGCAACACCTCAGACAGATGCATGGCCACCCCCCCAGAGCCTCTCGGCGCGGCGCACCGCCGACTCCGTCATCAGTAGCATCTTATAGGATAGAACGTCGGCCACGCTCAAAGTATGGGCGGGCAGTGTCTTAACCCCCGCCAGGTTGCGCGCCGACTTAATAAAATTCTCTTCGGGCATATCGGTAACGATAAGGGCTGAGGAATTAATCCCCAGCGCCGCCAGCGCCCCGGCCATTTCTTTGGTCTTGGGCTGCTCGAACTTGGGCTCTTCCAGGACTTTAAGCTCGGCGTCTCTGGCCTTGGCCGAGAGCACGCACCTTATCGCCAGCTGACGCATCTTCTTGGGCATGTCCTGGCGGTAGTCCCTGGGCTTGGGCCCAAAGGTAATCCCGCCCCCCCGCCTCAGCGGCGACTTGCGGCTGCCTGCCCGCGCCTGTCCGGTATGCTTCTGGCGGAACATCTTGGCCGTGCTGGCGGTTACCTCGCCGCGGGTCTTGGTGCTGGACGTGCCCTGTCGGGCGTTCGCCCGCTGCCTGACCAGCGCCTGGTGCACCACCGCCTCGTTAAAGGGTACGGCAAAGACGCTGTCGCTCAGCTCGATGTTCTTAACTACCTCGCCAGTGAGGCTGTAAACCGGAACTTCCACTGTTTTTATTTCTTCCCCTCCCGTTTCTCGATGAGCACCAGCCCGTTTTTGGCGCCGGGGACAGCCCCCTTGACCAGCAACAGGTTGCGCTCCGGGTCGGCCTTGTATACCTTGAGGTGACGGACGGTCACCCGGTCAGTACCCATATGTCCCGCCATGCGCCTCCCCTTGAGCACTCTACCCGGGCTGGTTGTAGAGCCGATAGAGCCGGGGGCGCGGTGGCGGTCGGACTGCCCGTGGGTCTTGGGCCCGCCGGCAAAGTGATAACGTTTTACCACGCCGGCAAAGCCCTTGCCCTTGGATACACCGGTAATATCAACCAGGTCGCCCTCCTTGAACAACCCCACGTCCACCTTATCCCCAACCTTAATCTTTTCGGTGTCAGCTACCCTGAACTCCCGAAGATATCGGAACTGCCCCAGCTTCTTAAGGTGCCCCTTCTGAGGGGAGTTGAGGCGTTTGGCCTCTCTAAAGCCGAGCTGGGCAGCCCGGTAACCCTCTTTTTTATCTGTTTTGAGCTGGGTCACCACGCAGGGCCCCGCTTCGATAGCGGTCACCGCTTCGGCTTCGCCCGATTCGGCGAAGACCTGCGCCATGCCTAGCTTTTTGCCAATAATACCTGTAACCATAACCTTAGCTCTTAATATCTATCTCCACCCCGGCGGGGAGGTTGAGGCTGCTCAGGGCGTCGATAGTCTTTGATGTCATCTCCACGATATCGATTAGTCTTTTGTGCGTCCGAATCTCGAACTGCTCCTGCGAGTCCTTGTCGATAAAGGGGGAGCGGATAACGCTGAACTTCTGGATGCGGGTGGGCAGCGGCACCGGCCCCACGACCACCGCCCCCGTCCTCTCCACGGCGGCCACGATTTGCTCCACCGACAGGTCTAAAATCTTGTGGTCGTAACCCTTTAGCTTAATGCGTATCCTTTGTTTAGGCATCTCTTAATACCTCTTTATCTAGCCATCGCCTTTCCCGTTATCTGGTCGGCCAGTTCGGCCGGTAGCTGGTCGTAGTGATGGAACTCCAGCGAGTAAGCCGCCCGGCCCTGGGTCAGCGAGCGGAGATTGGTGGCGTAGCCAAAGGTCTCGGCCAGCGGCACCAGGGCGCGAATAACCGACATCACATCGCGCGCCCCGACAGACTCGATGTGTCCCCGTCGGGAGTTTAGGTCTCCCATTATATCACCCAGGAACGGCTCCGGGGCAACTATTTCCATTTTCATAATCGGCTCCAGCAGCACGGGCCTGGCTTTAGCCACGCCGTCCCGCAGCGCCATAGAGCCGGCCATCTTGAAGGCGATGTCCGAAGAGTCAACCTCGTGATAGCTGCCATCGTAAAGGGTGGCTTTGACATCAACTATGGGATAGCCTGCCACCACCCCCGTCTCCATAGCCTCTTTGATGCCGACCTCGGCGGCCAGGATATACTGCTTGGGCAAAGCCCCACCCTTAATGCGTTCGACGAACTGAAAGCCGCCGCCCCGCTCCATAGGCTCAAGCTTGATAAAGACATGCCCGTACTGGCCGTGCCCGCCGCTCTGGCGGATGAACTTGCCTTCCACCTCCACGGGGGCGGTAATCGTCTCTTTATAGGATACCTTGGGTTTGCCTATCTTGGCCTCAACGCCGAACTCGCTGACCAAACGGCTCACCAGGAACTCCATGTGGAGCTCGCCCATGCCCGAAATAATCGTCTGCCCCGCCTCCTGGTCATAGTTCACGCGGAAGGTGGGGTCTTCCTCGGTCAGCCTCTGCAGGGCTCCACCCAGCTTATCCTGGTCGGCCCTGG
>DAOUMR010000025.1:0-17662 GCA_034409905.1 Dehalococcoidales bacterium
GCTCCAGTTGACGATGGTCTTATACTTGAGGATGGTGTGGTCCGCCTCCGCCTTCTTGATGAGCTTGGTCACCTCGTCGGCGCTGCCGCCGGTCATGGTGGCAATCTGCTTTGGAGACGTCCTGGCGTCGTTTTCCAGTATCTTTAAGATTTCCTTTAACATGGCTAACTCCTTACGAGCTCGGTCAGCGACCATTGGTCTTGGGACTCATTATAGCATAGCTGGAAAAGTTTGTTGTCTTCCGTCCTGACGCGGAAGTTTTTCGTGCCCACCCCCCGCCACTCCGCCTCTATCTCAGCGACCTGGTATTCCTTATCTTCCCAGATGAAAGATAGGGGTCTTTCGGCATAAGACTGCCCCGAATAGCACCTAACCTTATCTGGTTTTGACCCGCTTGAAGACGACCCCTTCTCGTTGCAGGTCGACATCTTCCACCTCCCATCCCGCTTCCAGCCAGGACATCGCCTGGGGATTTTCGCGGTTGTTTTCCCACCAGGATTTAAAGGTATAGGCGGCTGTTTCCAGCTCGAACTTTAGGATGTGCTTCTCGATATAGCCGAAGGTCAGGTTCAGCTGGCTGGCGCGGTAGCTGGCCAGGAAGTCCCTTAGGGGGTTGTAGCGGGCGATGCTCTCCACGTCCACCAGCTCTCCCCCGATGCGCTGGACGGGGTTGCTGGCGGCGGCAACGGCGTTTTCCGCCCCCCTCTCCACCACCTCGTATTTTCTCAGTTTAGCCTTGAACAGCTTAACGTGCAGCAGCGATTTGCAGGCCGGGCAGCTTATCTGCCCGTCGTAGTTTTCGGTGTCGATGAATGATGGTATCTCGATTGTCTTGCCGCAGACTAAACAACTAATTTCCAATGTTTTTTGCTCCGTTATATTTTTCCTTGCTTGGTTCTCCATCTTTCAGGTTTACTGTTGATTGTTGCCATTCTTTTTATAGAGTCTATATTGAGAGATAGTAGAAAATCAAGGCTGACAGGTCTGTAGTTTGTTAACTCAACGCTGACATTAATTGTTTTTTGCTCGCCGTTAATAAAAGGATACCTGTCCATCTTATTATTGTGGACGTGGCCGTGAATTAGCCAATCATATCTTCCTTTGTTAGTTTCTATTGTCTCCTTGTCCCCTGGGTTATGTGTGAGAAGAAAAGTATATCCATTTGCAAGCAACAGCTCTGATTCCAGGAATTTACTGCTGAGTTCATCTTTGTCATGACTCCCGCGAATCGGGAATATATATCCATTGAGTCGCCTCATCCAATATCTGGCTTTCTTTCCAAAAGACCAATCGCCTAGAAAATACACGGTGTCTTTTTCCCCTACTATGCTATTCCAATTCTTCTTTATGGTTCTGTTCATCTCTTTGATGTTTGAAAAAGGCCTGTGGGCATATTTGATAATGTTTTTATGGTCGAAGTGTGTATCAGAAATGAAGAATACATTTTGAGCTTGACCTAATAAAACCCTTAGTTTCGCGATAGTTATTCTTCTCCACAGTTTGTCTAACGCTTGCTGGCGATCCAGCAGTCTTTTTAATATCAAATCGTATTCAGCTTGTATGTGGCTTCCTTTTCCCAAGACTGTGACTCTAAGGAGATGTTGATTTATGCCAGGATCATCTTCCTCCTCTACTCTAAAGATACGCTTCTTTATAATGTTGAAGAATCTGCTAAAGACGGAAGCTTTGTGCTGTTTGAAGGCTTCTAAGCTACATTTGGTTTTGGCATAGCTAAATAGTTTTTCAAATTTATCGCTGTCTCTTGGGTCGTACTTTCCTATCGAACAATGAAATTTATATTTTGGCTCGCAGTCATGAGGTTGGCAGGTGTCAGATACCTTTCGTTCTAACCTACGCAAGCTCTGCGCCAGCTCCCATCGATATTGTTCAAGGGCTTGTGAAGGCTCTACATTAAGATAAAGCCAGTTTGCATCCGGCTTCTGGAACTCGCCACGCTTAACGCTGAGCTTAAAAGGAACTAAAGTGAACTTTCGACCCACCCTCTCCACTTCACGCGTTACGTTCCTGAGGTTATATGTCTCCGCCTGTCCAAATAAGGCTACGTGTGGTACGAACTTGGACTGCTTTTGCCTCCTTACTCCGAGTCTCTTAGCCTTTCTAAGAGTAAGCGCCCTAGCCCAATTTGCATACCGCCTAGCGTAGCCATGAAATCGGAACTCAACAAAAAAGTGGAGCACTGTTAGCCGCCTTATTTTATTTTAGCCCTCATCTTGTGCCAGTCCGTAGCCTGCTCGTAGGCATAGGCGACCTTCAATATCGTTTCCTCGCCGAAGGGCTTGCCGATGAGCTGCATGCCGATGGGCAGCCCGTTGCCGAAGCCAGCGGGAATAGAAATACCGGGCACTCCCGCGATGTTTATGGGCAGGGTGCAAACGTCGCTTAAGTACATCTGCACCGGGTCGTCGAGCTTCTCCCCAATCTTGAAGGGGACGGTGGGGGAGGTGGGGGTGACCAGGGCGTCGTATTTCTCAAATGCCTGGTCGAACTCGCGCCGAATCAGGGTGCGCACCTTCTGGGCTTTGAGGTAGTAGGCGTCGTAGTAGCCCGCGGAAAGGGCATAGGTGCCCAGCATGATGCGCCTCTTGACCTCTTCGCCGAAGCCGAACTGGCGCGTCTTTTCCATGGCCTCCCACATGCTGTCGGTGTCGGTGTAGGAGAAGCCGTACTTGACGCCGTCGTAGCGGGCGAGGTTGGCTGAAGCCTCCGATGGCGCGATGATATAGTAAACGGGCAGGGCGTAGGGGGTGCTGGGCAGTGAGACCTCCCAGTCCACTTTAGCCCCCAGCTCTTCAAGCTTGGCGATAGCATCTTTTAGGGCCTTCTCCACCTCGGGCTGCATCCCCTGGACAAAATACTCCTTGGGCACGCCTAGCTTAAGACCTTTGAGGTCGCCGTCCAGGCACTTGGTATAGTCGGGCGTCGGCTCGGGCACCGAGGTCGAATCTCTGTCGTCGAAGCCGGCGATGACGTTCATCACTAAGGCGCAGTCGGTAACGTCCTTGGTCAGCGGCCCAATCTGGTCGAGCGAGCTGGCGAAGGCGACCAGCCCGTAGCGGCTCACCCGCCCGTAGGTTGGTTTCAGGCCGACCACGCTGCAAAAGCCTGCGGGCTGGCGGATGCTGCCCCCCGTATCCGAACCCAGAGCGAAAATACCTTCGTCGGCGGCAACCGCCACCGCCGAGCCGCCGCTTGAGCCCCCGGGGACTCTGTCCAAATCCCAGGGGTTGTGGGTGGGGAAGAAGGCGGAGTGCTCGGTTGAGGAGCCCATGGCGAATTCGTCCATGTTGGCCTTGCCCAGCGTCACCGCCCCGCAATCATTTAATTTCTCGACGACGGTGGCGTCATAAGGCGGGATAAAGTTCTCCAGCATCTTCGACGAGCAGGTCGTCCGTATCCCCTTGGTGCAGAGCACGTCCTTGAGCACCACCGGTATTCCGGTCAGCGGCTCGATGTCGCCCTTAGCGATGCGCTGGTCGGCTCTTTCCGCCTGTTTCAGCGCCAGCTCCTCGGTTATGCTGACCAGGGCTTTGAGCTTGGGCTCGACCTCTTTGATGCGCTTCAAGCAGGCTTTGGTCAATTCCACCGAGGAAAGCTTCTTGCCTTTGAGCAGCCCGTGCGCCTCGTGTATGGTCAGGCGAATATTCATTCCAGCACTGCCTTTACCCGGAAGAATTCCCCGTCTTTACGCGGGGCGTTGGCTAACGTCTGCTCCTGGGGCAGGGAAGGTTTGACCTTATCGCCCTTGGTCACGTTCTGCAGGGGGATGGACTGGGCGGTGGGAGGAACGTCGGTGGTGTCCACCTGCTTCAGGGCTTCGAAGTGCTCCAAGATGTTGGATAGCTGCTCCCGCAGGCGGTTGACGTCCTCTTCGGTTAGGCCCACCCGCGCCAGGCGGGCGATGTGCAGCACTTCTTCACGGCTCAGTTTCATAATGGGGTCATTATAGCACTCATATTTGAGGGCGGGCAACAGACCTAGACTATAATGTCATTGCGAGTCCTTCAGCCGAAGGACGAAGCAATCCCTAGATCCTTAATTCAGCTAATATCAGAGGATTAGCCCCCGAATATTACCAGCTATACGCAGAAACGCATAGCGAACCCTACCTATTTAACATCTGCTCAGCAAATAGGGGATTAAAAATATATTTAATTATCTGCTGGTAACATACTGGATTTGTCTATAAAGTCCTTAAAAAAGCCATGAACTCTACCTTGAAGGAGGCCGTCGCCCCACATCCGGCTTTTACTCTATAGGTGGTGCAGCTAACCTCTGCTCGATTGGGTTGCTGTCCACACTGAAGAGTAATATATTGAATATCAGATGAACCAAGTTCCAAACTCCCTCCTGCTACCACATCTATTTCATCTATATCGCATCTTACGGCAACATTATAGCTCTCTCCGGCTTTGATTTTTATTGAAGTAATTCGTTTAAGAGCGTTTACCCAACCCCAGTGTTTTGATGCTACACACCAGGTTGCGTTGCCGGGAAATACGGCTGATTGTCCATCGGCATAGGCCGTGATCATGAATTCCGCTTTGGCATCAAGAAACTGATTTTCAACAACCATGACCCTCGTCATGTATATATCCCAGGTGCAGCTTGGCTCTTCTGGACAACAGCAGCAACAAAGCTTCTTTTCCTTTTCTTCTCCACCGCAATAGACGTTGGTTACGCACTGCTTTTCGTGACGCTTCTCCTGAGTCGGGGCATTCAAATCTTCCTGTGCTGGGGCCTTGAGCACTTCCGGTTGTGGCGTTTGTTTAGGCATTTCTTTTACTCCTCTTTAATATAATTATTAGTTGGGTGTCTGATTATTTAATGTATATTTATGTCATAATTTCACCTCCTGATATTTTATTGTTTCGGCTGGCCTGTCCCGACAACGCATTCCCGTGTCCCCAATTGGCAAATAAAATAACACCTCTTTTGTCTTTTGTCAATACTGACTATTTAAATTTGGTGCGGAATGGCACGCGCTGAACATTCTAAACTTATGCTAGGGAGTCCAAGAGGGACTTCACCCCTCTTTTAAAAAAATAACTCCCCCTCTCCTTTGACCCCTCGTAAGGAGAGGGGGATACAGGTCGAAGACTCTTCGAGGGGTGAGGTAGATAAACAATCCCCCCACCCTGCTATAATAACACCATGATAACTCCCCGCCTTATAATCGCTATCGTCACTACCGCCTTTGAGGAAGCCGCCATCGCCGTCATTGTCCTCTGGCTGCTGCCCAAGATAGACGTCAACCTGCCTCTGTTCGCCCTCGTCCTCATCATGCTGGCCTGGCTGGGCTTCTCCGTCTTCACCTACCACATGGGCAGCCGCGCCTTGAGGAGAAAGCCCGAGGGCGGCTTATCGGACATGGTGGGGATGAGGGGGGAGGTGGTCAGGAGTCTCGACCCCGAAGGCATGGTCAGAATCAAGGGCGAGCTCTGGAAGGCGAAGTCGGCGGGCAGGAAGATAGAAACCGGGGCAATAGTCACCGTGGTCGGGCAAAAGGGCCTTAAGCTAATTGTGGAGAGGGAGGGGCGCAAGAAGCCTTAATAGTAGTAGTCCGAGTTTTCGCCCCGCTTATAGACGAAGGAGACGACGGTCAGGGCGATTCCCACCACGATTAAACCGATGGCGTATATGCCCAGGGGCATAAGCACACCGGTGACAACATCTGGCGCCCACGATTGAATGGTAGCGGGTATGTCGCTAGTGGCCAGCTGGCTGTTGGCGATGCTCCGAGTGACAAAGGCGCCCACCAGGCTGACGACGCCCACGATGAGGAAGGTGAAGCCTATCTGACGGCAGCTGCCCTTTACCTCGCGGTAGACCAGTATCATGAGCAGGATGAGCAGCAGGCTAAAGGCAATCAGCGCGATAAAGGCAGTGTTGAAATAGCCGACGTACTGCTTGGCCTGCTCGATTTGCTCCATGACCTCGGCGTCGAGCAGGGTTTCATCAAGCTCCAGCGCTGACGGTATCTCCTCATCAATCTCGTCGTAGTGTATATTAAACTCAAGCTCTATCTCTTCGGGGGTAAGGCCGACCAGCTCGGGTGGCGGTGAAGCCAAGACAGCCGCCAGCAGGTTGGTCCGGAAGCTTGCCTTCACCGTTTCCAGCGAGATTATCAGGCTTAAGGTTTCGCTCCTGCCTTCGATATAGTCGTAGAAGACATAGATGCCGTCTTCTGCCTGCTCCTTCAGCCAGGGCTCGATGTCGGCGATGATATCAGCCAGGACTTCATTAAGGGAGTCGCCCATAAAGTCCGCGGCCTCGGCTGGAATCTGTTCCCTAACTATTTCGTCGGCAAGCTCGGCTATATCGAGCCTCTCCACGTGCTCGGCGATGAAGTCGGGATTTAGGACGCTCTGGTTTACCATCAGCGCCAGACCGAAGATTAATAGAGACAGGGAGAGGAATATGCCCAGGATGGCCAGTAGTATGCCCTTAAGGACTTTCATTTGGGGGGCATTGTAACACTCGATTGGTGACAATGCAAGGGTTTAGCCGCCGAAGGGGCAAAATCGGTTAAGGCCCTCTAGTTTGGCGGCGCTGGCAATAGTAACGCCGTAGAAGATTACCGGTTTGTCCCCCAGGAACTGGTCAATAGTATCGTTGACGATGGTGGTGCCGGTCACCAGGGCGATATCGCACCATTTGAGGTTCTCTTTGGTCTTAGCGGGGCCGTCTATCTTCACCCCGAACTTTTCCTGGCCGATGTTGGCCTCGTCCATATCGCTTACCCTGAGCTTAAAATGCTTGGCCAGCTCTTCTACCATCCGGGGCTGAAAGCCGACCATGGCTATCTTAGGATGACCATAGTTCTTTTCTATGTAGTTTGCCAGCTCGGTGGCGCATTCCCGGGGCTGCTCATTCTTGCAGTGTACCGTCTTGCTTACCAGCCCCAGGTAATTCATCACGGCGTTGAGGCTGGCGATAAATACGGCCCTGCGGAAGTTGTTGGTTAAGTCCATGGCGGCGATATCCAGCAACCGCCCGCTGAAGTTGCCATAGTGGTCGGTAAACGCCTGCCCTTTAGCTCCCCTGAACTCGGCCTGCATCAGCCTCTCTTGCCCCTTGATTAGCGGGTAGTCTTTGTCCTCGGGGTTGCCGATAGCCTGCTCGGAGGTTAGCGCCGCCGCCTTTACGATGACCTCTTCACCCTCAAGCCCGTGCTCCTTTATCAGCTTGATGAATTTTTCCCGGATAATATCGTGCATCTATTTCACCTATATATAATGTTACTAGATAGGGGGTGGCTATGTCTATTTATTGTTACCTTCCCAGGTTTTTCTCTCCTCCCCACCTTGGCGGACGTGGGTTTTTCGTCCCACCCAATACCCACCCTATAAGGGAGGTTCCCCTTATATATCCTCCTGTAAGAGTCACGCCCCACCCATTGCTATAATAGGGAGTTTAAGAGGGGCGAAGCCCCCTTTATACCTTAAAAGGGTGGTGGGCGGGAATAGATAAAATCGGGGTGGGGCAAAGATAAATTCCCCCTTTAAGTCTTAAATCCTAATATCTAAATTCTAAATTTAGGATTTCGAATTTAGTGTTTAGAATTTCCGTTGAGAGGTAAAGGGGGTGAGGTAGAAATAATCTCCTCTCTCCTTGCTTTCGCCCTTCCTGCTTGCTATGATAACCAGCGTGGCTAAGCGTAGAATCGACAGTTTGCTGGTGGAGAAGGGTCTGGTGGAGAGCCGGGCCAAGGCTCAGGCGCTGATTATGGCTGGGGAGGTGAAGGTGGAGGGGAAAGCCGCTATCAAGCCGGGGACGCTGGTAGCCGAAGAGGCGGTAATCACCCTTCTTAAGTCGCCCCCTTTTGTCAGCCGCGGCGGTATAAAGCTTGACCATGCTCTCAACCATTTCCGGCTCGATGTATCCTCTAAAGTGGCGGCTGACATCGGCGCCTCAACCGGTGGCTTTACCGACTGCCTTCTCCAGAGAGGGGCCAGCCGTGTCTATGCCCTGGACGTGGGCTACGGGCAGCTGGACTACCGCCTGAGAAGGGACAAGCGGGTGGTGGTTATGGAGAGGGTCAATGCCCGCTATCCCATCTCGCTGCCGGAAAAGGTGGATTTAGCGACCATCGACCTATCATTTATCTCGGTGGAGAAGGTGCTCCCGTCGGTGGCCCGTTTGCTCAAAGGAGACGGCTACCTACTGGTGCTGCTCAAACCTCAGTTCGAAGCCAAACGCAACGAGGTGGGCAAGGGGGGCATCGTCAGGCAGCCAATTATTCACGCCCGCGTTATCGGTCGTTTCGTTCACTGGGCGGTAAAGAACGGCTTCAGGGTGGGGGGACTGGTGGCTTCGCCCATCCTGGGGGCAGAGGGCAACAGGGAATTCTTCGTTCTCCTGGGGTTGACATAATGCAGATAAAACCAGTCAGTCGGCAAATAGACGGTATCAATATCGTCGGGCAGCTTTATCTGCCCGAGGGCGATAGACCTTATCAAACCGTCTGCACCTGCCATGGCATCCCCGCTGGAATACCCGACCCCAATGACAAGGGCTATGCCTCGCTGGCGGAATACCTCTGCTCAAACGGACTGGCCGTGCTGATTTTTAACTTCCGGGGGACGGGCTTAAGCGGCGGCAACCTGGACATGCTGGGCTGGACAAGGGACCTGGGGGCGATGCTCGATTACCTTTGCGCCTTAGATGAGGTGGACAAGTCCCGACTGTCGCTGCTGGGCTTTAGCGGCGGGGCGGCCGTCTCGGTATATGTGGCGGCCAGGGATAAGAGGGTGTCGGCGGTGGTCTGCGGCGCCTGCCCCGCCGAGTTCAGCGACTGGACAAGCCGCGACCCGCAGTCCCTAATCGAGCATTTCCGTGACGTTGGCGCTATCAGGGATAGTGATTTCCCCACCTCACCTCAGAAGTGGCTCGACGGCTTTAAAGTAGTTAAGCCTATTGATTATATAGCCCACATTTCGCCCCGCCCCCTGCTGCTCGTGCAAGGTAGCGGGGATGATACCGTCAGCGTTGATGACGCCCGCAGGCTTTATGCTAAAGCGGGCGAGCCTAAGAAGCTGGCCATTGTCGAGGGTGCCGGGCACCGCCTGCGCCACGACCAGGGGGCGATGGCGATAGTTCTGGACTGGCTTAAAGCGCTTTTCCCCACCCCACCTTGTTTAACGCACGTATGATTTTCCCACCCAATACCCACCCTATAAGGGTGGTACCCCTTTTAATTCTCTCTCCCCACCCCTTAGAACTGCACTGTCATTCCC
The DNA here is from genome assembly GCA_034409905.1 of Dehalococcoidales bacterium. Taxonomy (GTDB): domain Bacteria; phylum Chloroflexota; class Dehalococcoidia; order Dehalococcoidales; family BS750m-G39; genus E44-bin88. Next base: position 9,258 of record DAOUMR010000025.1, read on the forward strand.
GTGCAGACGGGAATCTAGGCTACTTTAGCTCTTTGATTACTGGTCTGGATCCCTGCCTTCGCAGGGATGACACTCCGTAGCCCTTCTTGCCTGTCATTGCGAGCGAAGCGAAGCCATCTCCTGTTTCAAGTGGTAGCTAATCCACCATTCTGTTAGAATTATAGTAAGGAAAGTATTGTTTCTTCTTGGACGGGAGGTGCGATGATGAAGACAAAGATTGGCCTTATTCTGGTTTCCGCTTTGCTTATTCTGCTGGCTATCGGCGGCTGTAACAGAGGCGCCGTCGAACTTAACTCCGCCGAGGTAAGGGAATACCAGGGCGAAGACCTTTCCTCGATAAATGACTTCAGGGAAAACTCGATAAAGGGCCCTCAACACGTAGATATAGAAGATTACCAGCTTCAGATTACGGGGCTGGTGGAGAACCCGCAGAGCTATAGCTACGACGAAGTCCTGGACACCTTTGACAGCTATAAGAAGGTGGTGACGCTCAACTGCGTGGAGGGCTGGAGTGTCACCATTCTCTGGGAGGGTATGCTGGTGGACGACCTGCTGGCGGCGGCGGCACCACTGCCCGAGGCCAAGATAGCCATCTTCCACGCCTACGACGGCTATACCAGCTCGCTGTTTCTCGATTACATCACCGACCACGATATCCTGATGGCCTACAAGATGAACGAGGTGGTCCTGCCCCCGGAGAGGGGTTTCCCCTTCGCCTTGGTTGCCGAGAGCAAGTGGGGCTATAAGTGGGTGAAGTGGATAACCGAAATCGAGCTCTCCGACGACGAGGACTATCAGGGTTACTGGGAGAGCCGGGGCTACTCCGACACTGGCGACCTGGGAGAGAGTTTCTTTGATTAGTTCTGATAGGCTACGCTTAGTCAGAAAGATAATACAGTGGCTGTTGTTGGCTGTCGCCGTGGTGCTGCTTATCACCGGGCTGGGCATTACCTACTACCAAATCGTGGAGACGATTTCCTTCGGGCTGCTCACCAAGAACCTCTCCCAGCATATTCATACCGCGCCGGGGCTGTGGATTTTCTTCGTGGTCTTGCTGGCAGCGCATATCTCCCTATCCCTTATCGGGCGTAAGAAAAATTGACCTGTGGCTAGGGATTGGTTATAATTTAGGTGTAGGGTCAGTCAGGGTGGATTAAGAGGCGAGTAGCTTGCAAGAAAGTTGCGGCGTTTTTGGGGTCTATGCCCCCGGAGAAGATGTAGCCCGCCTTACCTTTTTTGCTTTATTTGCTCTTCAACACCGCGGCCAGGAAAGTGCCGGTATCGCTACCTCTAACGGTAAGAGGCTACAGGTCTACGCTGAGCTGGGGCTGGTCTCCCAGGTCTTTACCGAGGATTCCCTAAGCCAGCTCAGCGGCGATTTCGCTATAGGTCACAACCGCTACTCCACCCGTGGTTCCAACCGCATCACCAACGTCCAGCCCATTGTCGTCGGTAAGGGCGCCAATACCATCGCCGTCGCCCATAACGGTAATATCGTTAACGCCGAGCACCTCTATCAGGAACTCTGCGAGCAGGGCTACACATTTCGTGGCTCCACCGATACCGAGGTTCTGGCTAACCTTATCCTCTCCTCACCGGCTAAAGACTGGGTGGACAAGATACGCTACGCCATGCACCGCCTCCAGGGGGCCTATTCCCTGACCATCCTGACCAACCGCAGCCTCTACGCCGTTCGCGACCCCCTGGGCGTGCGCCCGCTGTGCCTGGGGACCATTAACGGCGGCTGGGTTATCGCCTCGGAGAGCTGCGCCTTAGACCATATCGGTGCTAAATTCCTCCGCGAGGTCGAGCCTGGCGAGATAATCGTTATCAACGAGAACGGCCTTAAGAGTTTCCGCGAAGAGACGGAGCGAAAAGCCCTCTGTGTCTTTGAGTATATCTACTTTGCCCGCCCCGATTCGGTGATTGACGGTCGGCTGCTCTACCCGGCCCGGCAGGCGATGGGCGAGGTTCTGGCCGAGGAACACCCGGTAGCCGCCGACCTGGTTATGGGCGTACCCGATTCGGCCACCGCCGCCGCTATCGGCTATTCCCGCGCCTCGGGAATACCCCTTTGTGAGGGGCTGCTCAAGAACCGCTACGTAGGGCGCACCTTTATCGAGCCTGACCAGCGCATCCGCGACCTGGGCGTCCGGCTGAAGTTCAACCCCCTCCCCCAGATGCTGGACGGCCAGCGATTGGTGGTTGTTGACGACAGCATCGTTCGGGGCACCACCACACCCAAGGTGGTCAAACTGCTGCGGCGGGCGGGGGCTAAAGAGGTCCACATGCGCATCTGTGCCCCACCCATCCGCTACCCCTGCTTCTTCGGTGTCGATATGGCCAGCCGCTGGGAGCTGATTGCGGCGCAGAAGACGATACCCGAGGTCAGAGACTACATCGGCGCCGACTCACTGGGCTATTTGAGCATTGACGGCCTGATTAAGGCGATTGGCTTACCCAAGGAAATGTTCTGCCTGGCCTGCTTCACCGGCGACTATCCCATACCGGTGCAGATTGAAATGGATAAGCTGGCGCTGGAAAGCTCGATGCCGGCTGAGGAATACAGCAGCCCCTTTGGCATAAAGCAAGGGTAATTAGCTGTATCCTGCTTGACACCAGGACTTCAATCCATTATTAATAGCTGGTATCTAATTCCTTATTCAGGGAGGTAGGGTAGGTGAAGGAAAGCTATGCCAAAGCCGGTGTCGATATCGATGCCAAGAACGTTTCCAACCGCCTTATCGGCAAGCTGGTCAGCACCACCCACCGCCCCGAGGTCTTAAGCGACGTCGGGTTTTTCAGCGGCATGTTCGAGTTCAAGGGCTACGAGCAGCCCGTCCTCGTCTCCAGCACCGATTCCGTGGGCACCAAGGTCAAGATTGCCATCGCCCTGGACAGCTACGATAGCATCGGCATCGACATCGTCAATCACTGCGTCAACGATATCTTTACCTGCGGCGCCAAGCCCTTATTTTTCCTTGATTACATCGGTATCGGCAAGCTTATACCGGAGAGGGTGGCGTCTATCGTCTCCGGACTGGCTAAGGCCTGCCGAAACATCGGCTGCCCACTTATTGGCGGGGAAACGGCCGAGATGCCCGATATCTACACGGGTAATGACTTCGACCTGGCCGGCTTCGTCGTCGGGGTGGTGGAAAAGGACAAGATTATTACGGGGAAGACCATAACTGCTGGCGATGCTATTATCGGTTTGCCATCGAACGGGCTGCATACCAACGGCTATACGCTGGCGAGAAAGGTTTTCGGCGAAAAGGCGTCGGCGCTGAATAAACACTACCCGGAGCTGGGCCGGACTATCGGCGAAGTATTGCTGGAGCCGCACACCTGTTACTACAACCAGCTCAAATCCCAGCTGCCTTTGGTTAAGGGCATGGCGCATATCACCGGCGGCGGCTTAATTGATAACGTGCCCCGCGTTTTGCCCGAAGGCTTGGCGGCTAAGTTCGATAGCCAAGCTTGGACGGTACCGCCCATCTTTAATCTTATCCAGAAGCGGGGCAATGTCGCTCGCGACGAGATGTATCATGTCTTTAATATGGGCATCGGTATGGTTATAATCTGCTCAAAGGGTAACGTTCGCCGCTTGACCAAAGCCCTGCCTGAGGCTAGGGTTATCGGCGAGGTGATAAAGAAGAAGGGAGAAGGGAGGGTGGTTATTGAGTAGGAGGTTTTTATGCGGGCCATAATCAGCGTTTCCGACAAGACCGGGGTAACCGATTTCGCTAAAAGCTTAAGTCAGCTTGGCTTTGAAATCTTCTCTACGGGCGGCACTAAAAAGGCGCTGGCTGAGGCTGGAGTGCCGGTGAAAAGCGTCTCCGAGATAACGGGCTTCCCCGAGATTTTAGATGGCCGGGTAAAGACATTGCACCCCATGGTTCACGGCGGCATCCTGGCCAACCGTAAGCTGGCCGCCCACATGGAGGAGCTGAAAAAGCATAATATCGGCGAAATCGACCTGGTGGCGGTCAACCTCTACCCCTTCGTCCAGACGGTCTCCAAGAAGGGGGTTACTATTGACGAGGCGCTGGAGAACATCGATATCGGCGGGCCGACCATGATTCGGGCTTCGGCCAAGAACTTCCCCAGCGTCATCGTGGTGGTTGACCCCGCCGACTACGGCCCCATTCTGGAAAAGCTGAAAAAGGGCAAGGTGGACTTAGCTGAGCGCAAGCGCCTGGCGCAGAAGGCTTTTCAGCACGTGGCCATCTACGACACCGCCATCTCCCAATACCTCAGGAAGAACATGGAAGGCTTCCCCGAGGATATGACCGTGGCCCTAAAGAAGCGCTACGGGCTTCGCTACGGCGAGAATCCTCACCAGCAGGCCGCCTTCTATGCCGAGCCGACGGTGGGCGAAGCCGCCGAGACGGGCATCACCTGGGCCGAGCAGCTGGGGGGCAAGGCGCTTTCCTTCAATAATATACTGGACGCCGACGCCGCCTGGGGGGCGGTAACCGACTTCGCTGCGCCCACGGTAGCCGTTATCAAGCACACCAACCCCTGCGGGCTGTCAAGCTATGACGACATCGCCGAGGCCTATCGGCGCGCCTTCAGCGGCGACTCGGTGGCTGCCTTCGGCGGCATCGTGGCCTCAAACCGCAAGGTTACGCTGGCTATGGCGAAAGAGATGAAACCCGTCTTCTACGAGATAGTCATCGCCCCGGAATACGAGCCGGAGGCGCTCAAATTGCTCCAGACCAAGAAGGACCTGCGTATCCTGGTGGCTAAGCTACCCCCCGGCTACGGCAAGGCGCTGCCGGGTTATCTCGACTTCCGTCGGGTCAAGGGCGGCTTCCTGGTTCAGGAATCCGATTCTTTGCCGGAGTCCAAGGTCGAGCTCAAAACGGTGACCAAGCGCAAGCCAACGGCTGACGAAATAAAAGACCTGCTCTTCGCCTGGAGGGCGGTCAAGCACATAAAGTCCAACGCCATCGTGCTGGTCAAGGACAAGACGATAGTGGGCATGGGGGCCGGACAGCCCAGCCGCATTATCAGCGCCCAGATAGCCATCGAAAAGGCGGGAAATAAGGTCAAGGGTAGCGTCCTGGCTTCGGACGCCATGTTCCCCTTCCCTGACGTGGTCGAGGCAGCGGCTAAGGCTGGGGTCACCGCCATTATCCAGCCCGGCGGCTCGATAAGGGACGAAGATTCGATTAAGGCGGCTGATGCCCACGGTATGGCTATGGTATTTACCGGCGTCAGGCACTTCAGACATTAGGTTATAAACTGGGGAGGAAGGCTATGATTGCCCGTGTCATTTTGGGTTTACGAGAACTGGGCTGTACAGCAGGCAGAAATGATAAGTGGCACGGTCCGTTTGAAACTGAGGGCAAAGCCATGAATCATGCAAAAAGTTTAAATAGGCAAGATGCTAGAAGATGTGGAGTCTGTAGCAGATAGGGGGACTAAGCTTATGGCTAACGTAGTAATAGTTTCCGATATGCTCAGAGGTTTCTTGGAGGAGGGCTATCCCCTCTATTGCGGGGAGGGCGCCCGCCATATCATCCCCAATGTTCAACGCCTGCTAGAGAAGGAGATTGCCAAGGGCTCAAAGGTGTTCTTCCTCGCCGACCGTCACGCCCCCGACGACCCCGAGTTCAGCATGTTCCCCCCCCACGCCATCGAGGGCACGGCCGAGGCTGAGGTCATCCCCGAGCTGGCCAAATATAAAGGCGAGCTAATCCCTAAGAAGACCTACAGCTCGTTTTTCGGCACCCCGCTCGAAGAGAAGCTCAAGAAGTTAAGGCCGAAGAAGATAATCGTCTGCGGTGTTTGCACCCACATCTGCGTTTTGTACGCGGTGGCTGACGCCCGAATCCGCGGCTACGAGGTCGAGGTGCCGGTTGACTGCGTCGCCTCCTTCGACGAGAAGTCGCACCAGTTCGCCCTGGACTACATCGAAAACACGCTGGGGGCTAAACTGACCAATGTCATCACCAGCCGGGCCAAGCCGGCTAAATTCGAACCCCTTGAAGATGTCCTCTCTGGTGAGACGGCTGACATCTACTTCGCCCGCACCGTGGAGATACTGCGCAAGGAGGGGCTTAACCCGGTGGCGACCATGGAGTTCTTCGCCAGCCGGGCGGGGGTTCTCTGTGGCATGGAAGAGGTCAAGGCGCTCTTGAGCAAGGTCCTGCCTAAAGATAAAAGCCAGGTCTGGGCGCTGGCTGAGGGCGACAGCATGGCCGAGCACGAGGTGGTGCTGCGCGTCACCGCCCCCTACCAGAGCTACGGGCTTTACGAGACGGCCATTGACGGCATCTTAGCTCACTGCAGCGGCTGGGCGACGGCGGCGCGGGAGTGCGTTGAAGCCGCCCGGGGGATACCCGTAGTCAGCTTCGGCGCTCGCCACGTCTATCCCACCGTGGCCGGGATAATGGACTACGCCGCTATTGTCGGCGGCTGCACGGGCTGTTCCAGCATCGCCGGAGCTAAGCTGGCTGGCGTCGAGCCTTCGGGGACGATACCCCACGCCCTCATCTTAGTTATCGGTGATACCGTTGAAGCCACCAAGGCCTTCGATAAGCATATGCCCGCCGCAGTCCCCCGCGTCGCCCTGGTTGATACCTTTAAGGACGAGGTGGAGGAATCGGTGCGGGTGGCGCAAGCGATGGGCGCTAAGCTCACCAGCGTGCGCCTGGATACCCCGCCGGAGCGGGGCAGGGTCACCCCGGCGCTGGTCAAAGAGGTCAGGGCTAGTCTGGACAGGGCTGGCTTCAAGAAGGTCAAGATCTTCGTCAGCGGCGGCATCAGCCTGGAGCGCATCGGGCAGTTCATCGAGGCGGGAGCGCCGGTTGACGCCTTCGGCGTGGGCAGCTATATCAGCGGGACCAAGCCCATCGACTTTACCGCCGACCTCCACGAGGTAGAGGGCAAGCCCATAGCCAAGCGGGGCCGAATCCCCGGCATTACTCCCAACCCCCGGCTCAAGCGCATCATCTAAAGCGAGGAGGCAGCTATGCTGGAATATATGCTCAACTTCTTCAAGTCCTTTTTCTATGTTCCCGGGCTTAGCTGGAACCTTTGTCTTCTTGGTATCGGCCTTGCCTTTGCCTTCGGCGCCGCCTGGTTTGCCGCCTACTGGACGCCGATCCTTAAAAAACCGTGGGCCTGGGCGGTTCTGGTCGTCAGCGCCTTTTTGACGCTGTTGGCTGTCACCTTTGTCCAAATCCCTCTGCAGTGGTGGACCGGTGAAGCACTAAGCCACTTCTGGAGCCAGGATGTCCTCAGTGACTGGCTGTTATTGGCGGGGATACCAGCTATACTACTTAGCGGGTTGGTCCAGGAGGGGTCGAAGCTGGTGCCGGTGGCATTCTACTGGTGGCGTAAGGGCCGGAGCATCACCCCCAGGATGGGGCTACTCATTGGGGCTGTGGCTGGCTTGGGTTTCGGCGTCTTCGAGGCGGTGTGGGTGCATAACCTGGCCTTTGCTACCGGGTGGAACTGGTCGCTGGTTGAGGTGGGTGGGTTTATGGGGCTGTCTACATTCTGGGAGAGACTAATTCTCGTCGGTTTTCACATCGCCGCCAGCGCTCTGGCTGGCTACGGGCTGGCTAAGGGTTGGGGTTGGCAGTTTTACCTCATCGCCTCCGGGCTGCACGCCTTGGTGAACTATGGTGTTTACCTGGCCATGTTTGGGCTTTTCGGCTCGGTTGGTCTGGAAGTCTATGTCGTCACCGTGTCGGTGATGGTAGCCGCTTTCGCTCTCTGGCTGCGCTGGCGAAAAACGGTGGAACTATCTCCGGCTGAGCCTATTCCAGCTTGAATTCCAGACGCAGGACTCGCTTAGCGTAGGGGCTGACTTTAGGTCGTTCGCCCAGTCGCCAGCCGACCACCCAGAGGATTTGCTCACCAGAGCAGACGAGGGGAACGCGCCCGCGCCAGGCCTGAGGGATTTTGGCGTCAATCATAAACTCGCCCAGCTTCTTGGGTTGGGCTAAGCCCAGCGGCTGGAACCTGTCTCCGCGTTTACGAGTTCTTACCGTCAGCTTCTCGCCGCTTTTGGCCAGGTCAAAATAGGCGGTGAAATCGCCTTCATCACCCATCTCTCCCCGCTCTATGATAGCCGCCTCCACACGCCAGCCGGGGAGTAACGTTTTCCCAGGAATCCTGAGTTGAAACTCGCCCTTTAGCGGGGGGAGGGGGGAGAGGGTGCTCAAGTCCGGGGTTAACAGGTAGCGGTCGTATTCCACGGCAAAGGTAAGCCCCGCGGGCAGGTTGAGCCTTTTCCCCGCCGTTTTAGTCGCTAACGACAGCATTTCTTCGATATGGCGCATCTCAACGTCCTTGGCGCTGCCCAGCAGTTTTTCCACCGCCGCCCGGAGCAGGTAGCGCTTGAGGGCAGCCGGCAATTGCTTAAACTCTGCCTTGTCTAGAATAAG
>DAOUMR010000026.1:0-2971 GCA_034409905.1 Dehalococcoidales bacterium
GCCCAGATAGCCCGGGTAGGACATGGCGTGCTCGCGCAGCTTGACCAACACCGGCTGCAGGTCAGCGCCCCGTTTCAGCTTGTATCCGTTGATAACCTTAATCAAGACTCCTACCCCCGACCGATATTTTGCCTCTATTTTAGCTGCCAACCAGCGTCCTGTAAAGTCCCCTAACTCACCTTGAGCCCTTTACCCCATTCAGCCGCCCGTTCCAGCTCTCCCTCCGCCAAAGGCCCCTTGGTGCCCTCGACGAAAAAGCCCTCGGGCTCGACTACCAGGTTGGCGCCCTTCTTCTTCAGGCTGCTGGCGATTTTGCCGGCGGCGTAGCCGAAGATTTTAACTATCTTCGTCGAAATCCTGGTGTCGAAAGCGGCTGCATCTACCCCGTTAATCTCCGCCTTGGAAACCCTGTCCAGAAAATCCCGGATGGCCGGCGTGGCTCGGCCCCCCTGGGTAGGTGCGCCCACGACCAGCAGGCTGATATTCTCCAGCTCCGGAGGCCCCACCTCCCCCGCCCGCAGCACACTGACCTCCCCACCGGTTATCGCCCCACCGATAGCCTCGGCGATTTTCTCGGTATTGCCGTAAAGCGAGTCGTAGACCACTAAAGCTCTCATGGCTACACCTCCGTCCTATGCCTATATTATCTATGTAGCACAGAATAAAATCAACCCTCTCTCCAGAATTTTTGGCCACCCATTATTCTATGTCATTGTGAGGAGCGCACGACGAAGCAATCTCCACCCCACCCCCAAGGCTTCTTTATCACTCCTGCCCACCCCACCTTGTTTGGCGAAGGTTGTTTTGTCCCACCCAAAACCCACCCTATAGAGGTTAGACCTCTATAAACTCCTTATTTGGGGGGTTTTAAAGGGGGCAAATTCGGGGCCCCCGCAAAAACGAAGTTTTTGTGGGGTGAAAAGCCCCCTTTCTACCTTAAAGGGCGGCGGGCGGGTATAGATATAATCGGGGCGGGGTGGAGACCCAAAAGGGACTAGTGACCCACTCCACTCCTCCTCCGCTTCAAGTCCCTAACCCCCCAAAACTTGACAATATCCCCCTATGTGCTATAATAAAATGTTTGGCTAGACTAACTTTTATATGGAAAAGATAATGGAAAGCAAACCAACCGCCAGCATGGAAGACTACCTGGAATCCATAATCATGCTGCGCCGGGGCAAAGAAGCCGTCAGGGTCAGCCAGATGAGCAAGGCCCTCGGCGTCAAGATGCCCAGCGTCACCGGTGCCCTGAAAAAGCTCTGTGACGAAGGGCTGGTGGAACACCAGCGCTACGGGCGGGTACAGCTCACCGCCGAGGGAGAAAAGGTGGCTCGGGATGTCTTTCGCCGCCACGAAGCGCTGCGCCGCTTCCTGGAGGAAATCCTGAGCGTCGACGCCGAGACGGCCGCTGACGACGCCTGCAAGATGGAACACGTCATCAGCCCCCTCACCCAGAAAAGGCTGGCCAAGTTCATCGACTTCGTCTTAAGCCGCCCCAAGGTCCAGCCCTACTGGCTCAAGATGTTCGAGCGCTACGTCAACTACGGCGAAATCCCCGAGGGCTGCCCGGAAAAGTGTTTCGAAGAATAATTTTTTGCTATAAGAAAGTTAGGCAGAGCTAACAAAGGATTAAAGAGAAATGGATAAAGAGTCGACCACACTGGTTCAGATGCGAAGAGGACAGCGCGGCACCGTGCTCCAGCTTCAAGGCGGCCGCGGGCTGGTCAACAGGCTTAACGCCCTGGGCATTCGCCCGGGCAAAAAGATAACCAAGGTCAGCGCCATGCTCATGAGGGGACCGGTCACCATCGAGGTCGACCGCGCCCAGATTGCCATCGGCTTCGGCATGGCCAGGAAGATAATCGTCAGACCGGACTAGGCTTATGACCAAGATTCTCCTCATGGGCAACCCCAACGTGGGCAAGAGCGCCGTCTTCAGCCGCCTGACCGGGGTCAGGGCGATTGTCTCCAACTACCCCGGCACTACGGTAAGCTTTACCCGCGGGGAGATGAAGCTGGGTGATAAGACGGCCGAGGTCATCGATGTCCCCGGTACCTATACCCTGGAACCCACCTCCCAGGCCGAGGAGATTGCCCTCAAGATGCTCAAAGAGGGCGACGTCGTGGTCAACGTGGTCAACGCCACCAACCTGGAGAGAAACCTCTACCTCACCCTGCAGCTACTGGAAAAGGGCACCCCCGTCGTCGTCGCCCTCAATATCTGGGACGACACCAAACACCTGGGCATTGATATCGATGTCGAAAAGCTGCAGCAAAGGCTCGGCGTGCCCGTCATCCCCACGGTAGCCGTCACCGGTCAAGGCATAAAAGAGCTGGTGGAGGCTATTCCCCAGGCTGCCTCCCCCCAGCTACCCCCCACCTCCAGCGACAAGCGCTGGGCCAGGGTGGGCAGAATCGTGGCCGAGGTGCAGCGTATCCGTCACCGCCACCACACCTGGCGCGAACGTTTAGCCGATGCCAGCGTCCGGCCCTTCACCGGGGGCATTTTCGCCGTGGTGGTACTGGCCGCCTCGTTTCTGCTGGTGCGCTTTATCAGCGAAGGGCTGATTAACTACGCCCTCGACCCCCTCTTCAACAACCTCTGGGCGCCCGTCCTGATGAAATTAAGCCCGCTCATGGGAGGCGAAGGCTTCCTGCATAACATCGTCATCGGCCAGCTGGTCGGTGGCCAAATCGACTTCGTCCAGTCCTTCGGCCTGCTCACCAGCGGCCTCTACGTCCCCTTGGCCATGGTGCTGCCCTATGTCATCTCCTTCTATTTCGTGCTCGGCTTGCTGGAGGACAGCGGCTATTTGCCCCGACTGGCCGTGCTCATGGATAACGTCATGCACCGCTTGGGTCTTCACGGCTACGCCATCATACCCACCCTGCTCGGCTTGGGCTGCAACGTGCCCGCCGTGCTCTCGACACGCATTCTGGAAAGCAAGCGGGAAAGGTTTATCGCCGCCAC
>DAOUMR010000027.1:0-3240 GCA_034409905.1 Dehalococcoidales bacterium
CGCCGAAGAGTAATTGCTTTCGCCCGTTCTCAGACGGTGGCTCTATCTGGTAGCCCTCTTCGCCCTTGCGGAAGCGGAACATCTCTTCCATCGGGGGGAGGAAGTTGGCTTTGGGGGGAACAACGGTATTGCGGTACCAGTCCAGGAATGAGGTGTTCTGGCCGTCCCACTCGGCCATTTCCGCCACGCCGCTGGCTTTCGACGGGGCCAGTACGCTGAACTGCTGACTCCATTCCTTGAGCAGCTGGGCGATATCCTTCTTGCTTATCTTCTTAGCCATTACCTGAATAAGTCCTCAGCCTCTTCCTGTTCGTAGTGCGCCATCAAGGGCAGGGCGTCTTTGTCCATGCCCGACTTGAACTTGAAAAGCTCGCCGACAATGTCGTACATCTCGCGGGTCAGGCTTCTCAATGGTATGTTCACCGGGCAGACGCGCTCGCACTCGCCGCAGTCGGTGCACCTGCCCGCCACGTGGATGTTGCGTATTATTTGAAAGATGAGATTGTCTTGCCACTGGGGCATGGGCAGCGTCCACTGCGGCTCGGTCTCCTCGACGAAGCAGCGCTGGCAGAAGCAGGCGGGGCAGACATTGCGGCAGGCGTAGCAGCGGATACAGCGGCTGAACTCTTTTTCCCAAGACGCCCACCGCTCTGCTGGCGTCATTTCTTTCAGTTTGGCTATATTCTGTCCGCTTATCTTGGTTTCGGGCGACGGCTCTCTTTTGTCACCAAGGAGTATATCGTATTCGGTGGGAGTAGGCAGCTCACAGGCCAGGCAGTGGTCAAAGAGGACGTCGTCGATGGATAAGTCCTTTTTCTGGCCGTCGAGCTTTACGCTTACCTTGTCTCCGTGGCGCGTTATATCTTCAAGCTCGTCCCGGTCCTTGCCCACCAGCCTTTCTATCTTGGCTAAATCGATAATCCCCGGGCAGGGGACGGCCAGAATGACCAGGTCTTCCCTGGCTACTTTGTTGTCCTGTATCAGGCTGACAATGGAACGGCTCTCGCAGCCCTTAGCCACGATGCCCACCCGCCCCTTTATCTCGGTGAGGAAGTTAGCCAGGTTATTGGTGATAAAGGGGTTAATGACCAGGCGCTCGGTGTCGGCTATGTCCTTGGTGATGAGGGGGGTGGTGGCGAACTTCAGGCTCCCCTGGGCAAAACCGATAATCCAGTCAACCTTTTTTTGCTCGAGAAGCGCCTTCGCTTCCTGCCTTAGTTTTTGCTCCATTCTTCTTTCTTTCGAATAACTTGTTGGGGCCGACCTCCTTCAGGCCCTCGGTCACCTTGGTCACGACCTCGGCGAACTTGCCCCCCTCAGAGGCGGAGACCCAGCTGGCCTGTAATCTCTGGGGCTCGACGCCGAGGTATTCAAGGAACTTCTTGGTGATGGCGATGCGGCGGCGGGCGCGGTAGTTGCCCGTCTGGTAGTGGCAGTCACCGGGGTGGCAGCCGGAGACGAGAACCCCGTCAAAGCCCAGTCGCAGCGCCTTGAGAATAAATAGGGAATCAACCCTTCCTGAGCAGGGGACTTTAATTATCCTGATGTTGGCCGGGTATTTCTTGCGGCTGGTGCCGGCCAGGTCGGCGCCGGCATAGCTGCACCAGCGGCATAAAAAACCGAGCAGCTTGGGTTCCCATTCTGGCTCAGGGCTCATGCTGTCTCCTTGAGGGGTCGAAGTTGGTAGCAATTGTATCACAGGCGTGTGAATGGCTTCAACCGTATATTCACCTGAATTGCCTTCTTATCCAGAGCACGATATACTTTTTAGAGATATGAAGACCAGCGATTTCGATTATCACCTCCCTCCCGAGCTTATCGCCCAGACTCCTTTAGAGCCCAGGGACAGGTCGCGGCTTATGGTGCTAAACCGTACTAGCGGCTCAATAGAGCACCGCCGCTTCTCCGATTTAGTTGACTATCTGAAGCCCGGGGACGTCCTGGTCTTTAACGACAGCCGCGTTATCCCCGCTAGGCTTAAGGGAAAGAAAGCCGACACTGGGGGCAAGGTCGAGCTTTTGCTCTTGCGCCAGCTCGAAAACTCTGTCTGGGAAGTGCTGCTCAAGCCAGCCAAAAGGGTAGCCGTCGGCACTAAGCTTGAAATAGGCGATTCCGATGATAGTATCTCGGCGGAGATAGTCGGGGAGGGGGAGGGGGGAATAAAGGTAATACGTTTCCCCCAGGAAATGCAGTTGCCCAAGCTGGGCAAAATCCCGCTGCCGCCCTATATACGCACTCCCTTAGCCGATGAAGAGCGCTACCAGACGGTCTATGCCCGTGTCCCGGGCAGCGTGGCTGCACCCACGGCGGGACTGCACTTTACTCCCCAACTTCTGGAAAAACTGGAAGAAAAGGGGATTGAGCTATTGTTTGTCACCCTTCATGTGGGGTTGGATACCTTCCGTCCGGTCAGGGAGGAAGACCCTTTAGAACACCCCATACACAAGGAATATGGTATCGTCACCGGAGAGGTAGCCAGCCGCCTGAATAAAGCGAAGGGAGAGGGGAGGAGGGTTATCGCTGTCGGCACGACCACGGTCAGAATCATTGAGGGGGCGGCTCAGGCCACCCAGGAGTCTATTGTAGAGTCTTTCGAGGGTGGGGTGGGCCTTTTCATCCTACCCGGATACAGGTTCCGCCTGGTGGATGCCCTGATAACCAACTTTCACCTGCCTCGCTCGACGTTGCTGATGCTGGTGGTGGCTTTTGCCGGCAAGGATTTCATATTCAGTGCCTACGAGGAGGCTATAGCCCAAAACTATCGTTTCTATAGTTTCGGCGACGCCATGCTTATTCTATAGTGACGATATTCTTTACAAGCCTGATTTTTCGGGATAAAATACAAAGGCTGCGGGAGTAACTCAGTTGGCAGAGTCCCTGCCTTCCAAGCAGGTTGTCGCGGGTTCGAGTCCCGTCTCCCGCTCCATGGCCTCAAAATAGCTCATGTCAAGCAAAAATACCGTGGAGAAGATTATCGGTTCCCTGGTTAATGTCAGCGGGCACACCTTCGATATGCGCTACGACCTCTTCTTCACCACGGAAAGGGTGATAGCGGCGGTCATTCATCACCCGCTGGATAACCCTAAACCCAAATCCGTGTGGCGGCCTATGTTCGTGGGCGGCCTCTGGTCGGCGGGTAGAGATGAGCTCGACCGGCAGCGAGCCGCTAAGGGAAAACGCCGTAACCTGCAGGGAATGACCCCAGACGAGTTGGTCAGCGCCAATCGCAGAAACTTCGCT